>NZ_CANSHK010000051.1:0-18284 GCF_947646745.1 uncultured Methylovirgula sp.
CGGCGATTTTGTTCCAGCCGGCATTGATGGGGCCGCCGCGGTCATCCTCGACCAAATGAATTGAGCCAGCAGCACTGGCGTCCCGGAAGGGAGTCGAACCCCTGACCTGCGGTTTAGGAAACCGCTGCTCTATCCTGCTGAGCTACCGGGACATACCTTCGGCTGCGCCGCGCCGCAATTTGCTCTACCATGACGCCATGAGACGTTCCAGCGGTTCGGCCGCGTGCGGTCTTCCTGGCCTATGCTCCGCCGGCGCGCTGGCGCTTTTCATCGCCCTGCTCAACATGGGGATTGCTCAGCGCGCAATGGCGCAATCGGGTTGCCCGACCGCAGGCAGCCAACACGTTGCGGCGGCCTCGGTCGACGAGCGGCTCGAACTCTCCTTGCGGGATGGCCGGCTCTTGCGCATCGCCGGGATCGAACCGGTGCGGCCGACGCCCGCCAATCCGGATTTCGCGACGGCGGCGCGCGAGGCTTTGCAAAGGGCGCTCGCCGCCGGGTTCGACATCATTCCCCTGGCGGGGCCGGATCGCTGGGGGCGGGTCCCAGTCTTTGCTTTCCCGCCGGCTTCGACGCTCCCCGCGCCTGCGCCATCGCTTGGAGCTTGGCTGTTGGCGCAGGGTTACGGGCGCTTCATGCCGGAGCCCGCCGCGGCAGTGTGCCGCGTCGATTTTCTCACCGCCGAAGCCAAAGCCCGCACCGCGCAACGCGGCCTTTGGCATGATCCCTATTATGCCGTAATTGCCGCAACTGATAGGCAGGCTTTTGCTGACAAGACGGCGACGAATGTGATCGTTGAGGGCCAAATCACCGATGTCGACAGGCGACCGAAGCGCCTTTATCTTCTGTTCGGCCCACGGGATAGCGACGGCTTTGCAGTCACGATAGTGCAACGCGACGTCAAGATATTTGAGCGCGCGGGTTTTGACTTTCATGCTCTGATCGGCCGCAGGATTCGTGTCCGCGGCCTGCTCGATATGCGGTTTGGGCCGCAGGTCGAAGTCTCCGAACCCGACGCAATCGAAATCGTTTCCCAACCCGAGACGTCACCGGGTGCGGGACAACATGTTGAGGCGAAAGCTGCTAACCCGTCCGAAAAGCCTCAATGAAGGTCCGCATTTGATGATCGGTCTGCAGCGCCGTTTCGGATCCGGCCGGCGGCTTTTGGCGATTGCGCTGGCGCTGGCGCTCGGCGCTTGCGCGGCGATGGAGGACCAAGGCAAACCGATTGCCGTCGAAGTTCCGGCCGCAGCGCCCCGCACGCTTGGGCTCGAGACGCCGGCCTCGGCGGAAAATCAAAAGATGGTCGCCCTTTTCGGCGGCGAATATCACGATGCGGCGGCCGAGCACTTCGTCAACGGCATCCTGCTCAAATTGGCGAAAGCCGGCGAGAATCCGGAGCAGCCCTATCAGGTCACCCTGTTGAATTCGCCGGTGATCAACGCCTTCGCCATGGCGCCGGACCGGATCTATGTCACACGCGGACTTCTGGCCTTGGCCAATGATGCATCCGAGGTCGCTGCGGTCATGGCGCATGAGATCGGCCATATCACGGCGCGCCATGCGGCGCTGCGGGCCGAGGAAGAAAAGCGTGCCGCGCTCATCACTCAGGCCGCGGCCGTCATCGAAAGCCGGCAAAAGGGCGAGGAGGTCGAGGCGGTCGAGCGGCGGACGCTGGCGAGTTTTTCACGCCAGCAGGAACTCGAGGCGGACGAGATCGGCATTCGGGTCATGGCCAAAGCGGGCTATGATCCTTATGCCGCGGCGCGCTTCCTGACGACGCTCGGACGCGACAGCGCCTTGCGGGCGAGCCTTTTCGGTCAGGGCTCGGATGTCTCGAAGCCGGATCTTCTTGCCACGCATCCCTCGACGCCTGAACGAATCGCGCGTGCGGAGCAGATCGCGCAGCAATTCGGACCGCCCGGCACCGGCACGACCGATCGGACGGCTTATCTCGCAGCCATTGACGGGATGACCTATGGCGACGATCCGGCCGATGGCTCGATCCGCGGAACGACCTTCATTCATCCGCGACTTGGCTTTTTGTTCGTCGCGCCGGACGGGTTCGTCTTGGAAAATTCGGCGCAGGCCGTCCTGGGCGTGAAGACCGGAGGGCGCGAGGCGTTGCGGCTCGATTCGGTGCGGCTCGACCCTTCGATGACGCTCGAAAGCTATATTTCGTCAGGCTGGATCGAAGGGCTGCTGCCCAGCTCGATTGAGACGCTCGAGGTCAACGGCATGCCCGCCGTGACGGCGAGCGCGCGTGCCGGCGAATGGAATTTTCGCGTCGCCGTCATCCGCTTCCAGGGCGATCAGGTCTATCGGCTGATCTTTGCGATTCGCAATCTCGACGCCGAGGCGGAGAAGCGGTTTCGCGCCTCGATTGAATCCTTTCGCAAGACGACGCCCGAAGAAGTCGAAGAAGTGAAGCCGCTGCGCCTCGTCATCGTGACGGCGCAGCCGGGCGATAGCGTCGAAAGCCTGAGCAACAAAATGGCGGTCGCCGACCATCCGCTCGAACATTTCGAGCTGATCAACGGCTTGACCGGCCCGGGGCCCTTGCCGGCCGGCGAGCATTACAAAATCGTCACGGATTAGCGCCGCGCTCTGTCGCGCCGCAAAGCGCCGCTGGAACTCGCACCGCTGTTGGCACGTTTATCTCCTCGTCCGTCTAAGGCTGAGGTGGGCCGCCAAGAGGGGATCGAAGAGGGATCATTGCGAGGATCATTCATGGCGCGACATGTCGGCTTGGACCGCCATCTGGCTTCGGCGGCGAAAGCCGCGCCCTTTCTCGATCGCGAGGAAGAGCGCGATCTCGCGCTGCGCTGGCATCGGCGCCGGGACGAGCGCGCGCTGCACCGGCTGACGCAGGCGCATATGCGGCTCGTCATCGCCATGTCGGTGCGCTTCCGTCATTATGGTCTGCCGATCGGCGACCTCATTCAGGAAGGTCATGTCGGTCTGCTGCAAGCGGCGGCGCGTTTCGATCCGGAGCGTGACGTTCGGTTTTCGACCTATGCGACTTGGTGGATCCGTGCCGCCATCCAGGATTTCATCTTGCGCAACTGGTCGATCGTGCGCGGCGGCACGAGCTCGGCGCAGAAGGCGCTGTTCTTCAATCTGCGGCGCCTGCGGGCGCGGCTCTCCACCGATGCGTCGTCGGCGGGCACTGCGACAGTGTTTGATCAGATCGCCAAGGCACTCGGCGTGCAGCGCGCCGACGTCGAATTGATGGATGCGCGTTTTTCCAGTCCCGACCTGTCGCTCAATGCAGCGGTATCGGAAGCCGATCCCGCCGCCACTTCGGTGCAACGGCTCGACCTGCTTGCCGACGAAGGGCCGTTGCCGGATGAAATCGTCGAAGATGCGATCGACGCCGACCGCCGCATCGTCTGGCTAGAAGACGCCCTCAAGAGCCTCAATCCGCGGGAACTTGCGATTCTGCAATATCGCCGCCTTGCCGAGGAAGCGGCAACGCTCGAATCGCTGGGCGTGCGTTTCGGCATTTCCAAAGAGCGGGTGCGCCAGATCGAAGGACGGGCGCTGGAAAAATTGCGCCGGGTTCTGATCGATCGCCATCAGGCCGAAGAACGCAGCCTCAGTCTTAGCCACGCAAAAAGGCCCGACACGGTGGCCGGGCCTTTGGCGTCTTAATTCGGCGCATTGCGCTTTTTGGTCTGAAGCGCTTACGCCGCTTCGTCGATCCCGCCGTCGTCACCATCGCTGCCGGCTTCGGCTTCGAGATCGGCTTCGCTGTCCTCAGCCTTGCCGCGGCGCGGGCTCTTCTGCAATTGAGTCTCGATCACCTTCAGCGATTCCGTCTCGGTCAGTTTCTGAACGGCGGCGATTTCGCGGGCAACGCGATCGAGCGCCGCCTCATACAATTGCCGCTCAGAATAGGATTGTTCGGGCTGCGCCTCTGAACGGTAGAGATCCCGCACGACTTCGGCGATGGCGACGAGATCGCCGGAATTGATCTTCGCCTCATATTCCTGGGCGCGGCGCGACCACATGGTCCGCTTGATGCGGGCGCGGCCGGTCAGCGTATTGAGCGCCTGCTTGACGACCTCGGCACTGGCGAGCTTGCGCATACCGACGGCGATCGACTTCGGCGTCGGCACCTTCAGGATCATCTTGTCCTTCGCGAAGCTGATCACAAAGAGTTCGAGCTTGAAGCCGGCGACTTCCTGCTCCTCGACGGCGAGGATCTGGCCGACGCCATGTGCCGGATAGACAACGAATTCGAGCGGCTTGAAGCCGTGCTTGACCGGTGCGGCGGGCTTTGCCGTCGGCTTCGGTTTCTCGGCGATCGGCGCGGCGGGCTTTGTCTCCGCAACCGGCGGCAGCTTGGCCTCGGGCGCGGCGGCGCGGACCGGCGCAGGTGCGGCTGCGGCCGCCTTCTTGGGTGCTTTCTGAGTCACGCTGGCTTTACTTGCTTCCTCTGGGCGAGCGACAGCCTCGGCGGCGGGTGCCGGCTTTTGCAGAGAGCGCAAAGCCAACACCGCAGCAACTTGCGCGCGGCGCTCGGAATCGACCTTCTTGACGGCCTGGAGTTCGGTTTGAGGAGCGGCGGCCGGCTGAACCGCAACCGCCACTTTCGGTAGTTTAGTCTCAACCGGCGCGACGCGTCCAGCCCGCGATTTGCCGCGGCCTGCCGTTGTTGACCGCTTTAATTTTGCCGCGGACGCTTGAGTCGCTTTGATAGTCTTCGGCGCGCCGGGCTTTGCCGCCGCGGATTTCGTCGCCGCCGTCTTGGCGGCCGGACGCGTCGCCTTTGCCGCCGCAGCCTGTTTCTTCAGCCGCGCCTGGGCCGTGCGCAGCTTCGCGGCGGCGCTCTTGCTCCGCGCGGCGGGCTTTGCGGCGGATTTCGCCGCGGCCTTGGCCGCGATTTTGGCTTTCGGCGCCGGCCTTGCAGCGGTCTTCGCCGCGGTCGCGCGGCCTTGACGGGCCTTCGATTCGGCCGGCTTTTTGGCTTTGGTCGCGGTTCGGGACTTGAGAGCCGCGCGCGCGATCGTGGCTTTGGCCTTGTGGGACTTTTCGGTCTTCCTGACAGATGACATACGCGCGCACTCCTTTTCGGTCTCGCTTCAGGCGCGAAACTCAGAATTCGTTACGCAGCAAAGGAACTTTGCCGCCCGGGGGTCGCCGCGGCATGTCAATGGAACCGCGGCGCGGCCGAGCGAAAGACCATCCATCTACCGCAGCGCGAACCTTGGCCCCCAGGCAACTGCTGCTTGTAGCGAGGATACGCCCGATGCTCCCGCCAAGCATCAGACGAACGCGATCCGGATGATCAGAGCCGGGCCGATTTATGAAAAGAATATATCATGGCGGGGCGGGAAAATCAAAGATTTACGCCCCGAAAAAGCTGAAAAAACGGCACTTTCCGGCCTCGCCCCGGCTTCGGCGGCCCGCTTATCTCAATTTATGTTTGACCGGCGTGGTTAATCGCCTTCGCCGGGTTCAGGCGAAAAATAAGCGTCGAATTTGCCGGGCTTGCCGTCGAACTCCTTGGCGTCCTCGGGCTGCGGCTTCTTGTGCGAGATGTTCGGCCAGATCTTGGCCATATCGGCGTTCAGCTTCAGCCATTTTTCGAGACCCTTCTCGGTGTCGGGGCTGATCGCATTGGCCGGGCATTCGGGTTCGCAGACGCCGCAATCGATACATTCGTCCGGATGAATGACGAGCATATTCTCGCCTTCGTAGAAGCAATCGACCGGGCAGACCTCGACGCAGTCCGTATACTTGCACTTGATGCAGTTTTCGGTGACGACGTAAGGCATAAATCTCCTCCGCCCGAACGCTGCGGGCCGCGCTGAATTCTGGCGGTTTGCTAGCGTCTTTGCGGCGCTTAAGCAAGCAATTGCGGCCCGGCATAAAGCCTATATTGCCGCAGGCTTAGAGCCCTCCGCCGCGCAGTCCGCAGGCGCGGAACTTCCGGCGTTCAAATCCACGAACAGCAATTGCGCCTGTTCGGCGCCGCCGCGCCGCGCCGCAAGGCCGGTGATCCGCAGAACGCGGACGCGCCGTTCAAGCGCAATCGTCAAGACCGCACCCGGACCGACGAGCTTTGCCGGAACGTCAACCCTGCGGGAATCGATCCGCACATGACCGGCCGCAACGAGATCGACGGCCTGTTGGCGGGTTTTGACCACGCGCGCAAACCACAGCCATTTGTCGAGCCGCTGCTTTTGCAGAGCCGTCGGCATGGCCGGCCGCGCAGTCATGGCAATTGCGATCGAGACACGGCGTTGACCTATGTCCGCCGCGGCGGCCGATCAAGAGCGGGCGCGCCAAATCATCAAAGTCTTGTCGACCCATGTCTTCTCGACCCCCGTCGTGCCGCCGGAGCTGCGCCGCAGCAGGTCTTTTGCGGCTGTGCGCAGGCGCCGCCGCAATCTTTCCGCGGCGACGGCCATGCGGCCGCGCCGGCCGGCCGGCAAGGCCAGCGCGAGGTCGAGCATGGCAATGCGCTGCGGCCAGAGATGATCGATCATCGGGTGATGGGGCATGGCGCAGGAATCGATCTTGAGCGGTGTGCCGCCCGCGGCCAGCCGGGCGGTCAGTTCGCGCACGAAGAGCACGCCGGGCGAAAGCGCCGCATAGGCTTCGTCATAAGCCGTCTTCCAGAAATAGACGGTGCCGGCGTCTTCGATCATGATCCCCATCGCGACCGGCTTGCCGTCGAGATCGAGGCTTTCGATGCGCAGCTTGCCGGCACGGGCGAAATTTTCGGCCATGCTTGTTGCGAAACGCGCCCGCTCGGGCGTCGAGGCGAGCGCGGTCTTGCTGGTGCCTTTCCAGCCGCGCGCTTCAAGCGCCAGAAATTCCGCCATGGCGGGCCCGACGTCGGCATTGCGGGCCACGCGATAGGAGAGAGCGCCGTGCTCGGCAAGCCGGCGAAACAGACGTGCCGCGTTTTTACCGGCCTTGGTCTTGCGATCGACCGATGCGTCGGGCGCTGTCGGGAGCAGAGCGGCGCGCTCATATTGGCTGATGAGATGCAGCCGATCTTCGCCGAACATGTCGCCGAGGAGGCGAAAGGTCGGGCCCGCGCGCGGGATGTCGCCGAAGATCAGCGCGCTAGGCGCCAGCGGCAAGGTTTTCACCGCATCGACGAGCTTTGCCAACGCCGGCGCCGCCAATGTCCGGTCGAGCAAAGGCAGGCCGAGTGCCGCCTGTTTGTGCAGGTAGCCGCGCGCGAGGCCGCAGGGAAGGCGCGGCGGCGCGAGGGGCGTCAAAGCCAGAAGCCGGCGCTCGGGCGCAGCATCGAACACCGCCAGAATTTTCAGTTCCTGCGGATGCAGATAAGCGAGGGCCGGCAGGGCGAAATCGGGATCGAGGAAGATGTTTCGTTCGAGGCTGCGCGCATAGAGATCGCGCCAGGCGCCTTCAAGCCGCGCCATATCGGTGACATCGATCAGCTCGGTCTCCAGGGCCTGGGCCACCGTCTCTTCCGCCATGCTGAAATCATGAGCCGGCGTCCGAAGAGCCGGGCTCATCGCAAAGGCCGGCCCTTGCATCGCCCACCGCGACGCGATTGTACTGAGGAGGGATCGAGCCATCATCCTTCATAATCGGATAGACGCGACCTTTCAGAGTGAACGTCCTTTAACCCTAACAAAAGGCGGCGGCCGGATTGATCTATGATGCCATCGTCATCGGCGGCGGCCACAACGGCCTTGTCTGCGCCGCCTATCTCGGTGCCGCGGGGCTGAAAACCCTCGTCCTCGAGGCGCGCGACAAAATCGGCGGCTGCGCCGTCACCGAGGAATTTTATCCCGGTTTTCGCAATTCGCAGGCGGCTTATACGGTCTCTCTGCTCAATCCAAAAATCATCCGTGACCTCGATTTGCCGCGGCACGGACTTAACATCGTGCCGCGCAAGCTCGGGAATTTTCTGCCGCTCGAGGATGGGCGCTATCTGAAGATCGGCGCCGGCCGTACGAAAAGCGAAGTAGCAAAATTTTCCGTCCGCGACGCGGAACGGCTCGACGGCTATTCGTCGCGGCTCGATCGACTGGCCGATTTTCTGCGCGCGGTCGCGCTGGAGACCCCGCCCAATTTGCCGACGGGCGGTGCGCTCGATTGGCTGCGCCAGCTCACCCGCGCCGGACAATTCGCCAATCTGTTGCGCAAGCTCGGCCTCGAAGGCGAGCGCGACGTGCTCGAAATCTTCACGAACTCCGCCGGCGATTATCTCGATCATTGGTTCGAGAGCGCCCCGATCAAGGCGGCGTTCGGCTTCGATGCGATCGTCGGCAATTATCAGAGCCCCTATGCGCCGGGCTCGGCCTATGTGTTGCTGCATCATTGCTTCGGCGAGGTGAACGGCGCCAAAGGCCAATGGGGGCATGCCATCGGCGGCATGGGTGCCATCACCGAGGCGATGGCGAAGGCGGCGCAGAGGCGCGGCGTCGAGATTCGCACGTCGAGAGCCGTACGCGAGGTGCTCATCGAGAATGGCCGCGCGATCGGGGTCGAGACGGTGAGCGGCGAGATTTTCCGCGCCAAAATCGTTGCCGCCAACGTCAATCCGAAATTGCTTTATCGCGATCTTGTCCGGCAGGATGCGCTGAGCGGCGATTTCAAAGACAGGATCGCCCGCTGGCGCTGCGGCTCCGGCACGTTCCGGATGAATGTCGCGCTGTCCGAATTGCCGGATTTTTCCGCGTTGCCGGGGCGTGCGGTTGCCGAGCATCACACCGCCGGCATCATCATCGCGCCGTCGCTTCGCTACATGGAAGAGGCTTATTTCGACGCGCGGCGCTGCGGCTGGTCGCAAAAGCCCGTCGTTGAAATGCTCATCCCCTCGACGCTCGATGCCAGCCTGGCGCCGCGCGGCGCGCATGTCGCAAGCCTCTTCTGCCAGCATGTCGCGCCGGTTCTACCCGACGGCCAATCGTGGGATGATCGTCGCGAGGCGGTCGCCGATCTCATGATCGCGACGGTCGATGCCTATGCACCGAATTTCAAAGCTTCGGTCATCGCCCGGCAGGTCTTTTCGCCGCTCGATCTCGAGCGCACGTTCGGCCTCGTCGGCGGCGACATCTTCCACGGCGCGCTCGATCTCGGCCAATTGTTCGTCGCGCGGCCGATGCTGGGGCATGCCGATTACCGCGCGCCGATCGCCGGGCTTTATATGTGCGGGGCGGGCACGCATCCAGGCGGCGGCGTCACCGGCCTGCCCGGCCACAATGCCGCGCGAGAGATTTTGCGGGATTGGCGGCACTGACGTGCCGCCGTTCGCTCAGGCACTCCGATTGGCCGAAAGCTCAATGGCCTTCGAAGGCAATGAGGCTGCGCACGGGAACGTCGAGCGCCTCGATCTTCTTGGCGCCGCCGAGGTCCGGCAGATCGATGACGAAACAGGCGGCGACGACATCGGCGCCGAGCTTTTTCAAGAGCTTCACCGCGGCTTCCGCCGTGCCGCCGGTGGCGATGAGATCATCGACGAGAATCACTTTCTCGCCCGGCATCAGCGCATCGACATGCATTTCCATTTCGTCGACGCCATATTCGAGCGAATAGCCGATCGACACGGTCTTGTGCGGCAGCTTGCCCTTCTTGCGGATCGGCACGAAGCCGGCCGAAAGCTGATGCGCCACGGCGCCGCCGAGGATGAAGCCGCGCGCTTCGATGCCGGCGATCTTGTCGATCTTGCTGCCCGACCAGGGCTGCACCAATTCGTCGATCGCCCGGCGGAAGGCTTTCGCGTCGGCCAGCAAGGTGGTGATGTCGCGGAAGATGATGCCGGGCTTTGGATAGTCCGGAATGCTGCGGATGGCGTTCTTCAGGCTCATTGGGCGTTGACTCGTTTCAGGATGACGCCGAGCTTTTTGAGGAGCGCCGGGTCGCGCGCCTCGGGCGCGGTAATAAGGGCCGCATCGAGCGCCCGATCGGAGCCGATCAGGCAAGCCTCGTGCTCGGCGGGAAAGTCCTGCAGGAGCCGCGCCAGCAGCCGTTCGGCTCTGCCGGTATTGGCTTGCAAGGTGGCGATGATCGAGGCGACATCGACATGATCGTGCTCGGGATGCCAGCAATCGTAATCGGTCACCATGGCGATCGTGGCATAGGCGATTTCTGCCTCGCGGGCGAGTTTTGCCTCCGGCATGGCGGTCATGCCGATCACGTCGAAGCCGGCGGCTTGATAGGCGCGCGATTCGGTGAGCGAGGAAAATTGCGGTCCCTCCATCGCGACATAGGTCCCGCCCTTGACGTAAGCGATGCTCTCGGCCTCGGCGGCGTCAGCGATGCGCGCCTGCAGGAGCGGGGCGACCGGATGCGCCATCGAGACATGCGCGACGCAGCCGTTGCCGAAGAATGAGGATTGCCGGCCGAAGGTTCGGTCGACGAATTGATCGACGAGGACGAAAAGGCCGGGGTTCAATTCTTCCTTGAACGAGCCGCACGCCGAGACCGAGACGAGATCGGTGACGCCGACTTCCTTAAGCGCATAGATATTGGCGCGGTAATTGATGCCGGAGGGGGAAAGCCGATGGCCGCGGCCGTGCCGGGCGAGGAAGACGACCTCGGTCGCGCCGATTTTGCCGAAGCGCAAAGCATCGGACGGCTCGCCCCAAGGCGTCGAAACCAGCTCTTCGCGCAAATCGGCAAGGCCGGGCAGGTGGTAGACGCCCGAGCCGCCGATAACGCCAACAATCGATTGAACCATGCCGCCCCGCCGCAATAATTTTCCGCGGCGCAAAATTGGCGGCGCAGCGGCAGCCTGTCAACGGCGGCTTTTCGGCGCGAGGATCAATGTCCCGTGACGCCGGACCAGATCCGCTTTTTGGTGAAATAGAGCAAAACGGCGAAGACGATCAGGAAGATCACGACACGGAAGCCGAGCGCCTTGCGCTCGTCGAGTTTGGGTTCGGCCGCCCAATAGAGGAAGGCGGCGACATCGCGCGAATATTGCTGCACCGTCTGCGGCGCGCCATCGGTATATTGGACCTGGCCGTCATTGAGCGGCTTCGGCATCGCGATGTGGTGGCCGGGGAAATATTCGTTCCAGTTCGGATCGTCGGGATGCGTGAAGCCGTTGAGGATCGCGACGATATAGTCCGGACCCTGCTCCTGATATTCGGTGAAGGCGTCGAAGATGAAGAGCGGGAACGGCCGCGGGAACGAGCGCGCCTTGGCGAGGTCCGACATATCGGGAGGCGCCGCGCCGAACACCGCTTTCGCCGCTTCCGGGTTGGGGAACGGCGGCGGGAAATGGTCGGAGGGCCGGCCGGGGCGTTTGAACATCTGGCCGGAATCGTTGGGCCCATCCTCGACCTGATAGGTTGCCGCCAGCGCCTTCACCTGTGCTTCGGAAAAGCCCGGGCCGCCAGCGTCGGCAAGATCGCGGAACGCGACGAGGTTCAGCGAATGGCAGGTCGAGCAGACGTCGTGATAGACCTTGAAGCCGCGCTGCAATTGCTCCTGGTCGAAGCCACCGAGCGGCCCGTGGAAGCTCCACGCTTGGCGCGGCGGCATCTGACCTTCCGCCTGCAGCGGGTAGGAGCCGTTGCCTTTGGCGTTGGTGTCGACGGCATGGGCGCCGGCCGCCAGGGCGCAAAGCCCGACGACACTCACCAGGCCTGCGAGAATTCGTCCTCTGGGAGTCATTTCAATCTCCTCAGGCCTTGCCCGGCGCCGGCGCGCCGAGGACGGATTCGGCGATCGAGGCCGGCAATTTCTTCGGCTTCTCGAACAGCGGCAGCAGCGGCAGGACGAGAAAGAAGAAGGCGAAATAGGAGATCGTCAGGATGCGGCCGGCGATGATGAAGCCACCCTCCGGCGGCTGCGAGCCGATATAGCCGAGGCCGATGACGGTGGCGACGAAAAGCCAGAAGAAGATGCGAAAGAGCGGCCGGTAATTTGCCGAGCGCACCGGAGAGCGGTCGAGCCAGGGCAAAAAGGCAAAGAGCAGGATCGCGCCGAACATGCAGGTGACGCCACCGAGCTTCGACGGGATCGAGCGCAGAATCGCGTAGAACGGCAGATAATACCATTCCGGCACGATATGCGGCGGCGTCTGCAACGGATTGGCCTGGATGTAATTGTCCGCATCGCCGAGGTAGTTCGGGATGTAGAAGACGAACCAGGCGTAAAGGATCAAAAAGCAGACAAGACCGAAGCCGTCCTTGACCGTGAAATAAGGATGGAAGGGCAACGTGTCCTTGCTCGATTGCTTCTCGATGCCGGTCGGATTGTTCGAACCGGTGACATGCAGCGCCCAGACGTGCAGCACGACGACGGCCGCGATCATGAACGGCAGCAGATAGTGCAAGGCATAAAAGCGGTTCAGCGTCGCATCATCGACCGCATAACCGCCCCAGAGCCAGGTCGTGATCGCATTGCCGACAAGCGGGATCGCCGAAAACAGGCTGGTGATGACGGTCGCGCCCCAGAAGCTCATCTGCCCCCAAGGCAGCGTATAGCCGAGAAAGCCGGTCGCCATCATCAAGAGATAGATGATGACGCCGAGGATCCAGAGCACTTCGCGCGGCGCCTTGTAGGAGCCGTAATAGACGCCGCGCATGATGTGGATATAGACGGCGAAGAAGAACATCGAGGCGCCGTTCGAATGCGCATAGCGCAGCAGCCATCCATAATTCACGTCGCGCATGATGTGCTCGACGGAGGCAAAGGCGAGGCCGGAATTCGGCACGTAATGCATGGCGAGGGCGACGCCGGTGACGATCTGCGCCGCCAGCATGAAGCTCAGGATGCCGCCGAACGTCCACCAGTAATTGAGATTGCGCGGGTTCGGAAAAGTGATGAACGACGCATGGACAAGGCCAAGGATCGGCAGCCGGCTGTCGAGCCATTTGGTGAAGCCGCTTTTCGGAACATAAGAGGAAGGACCGCTCATCGCATCACTCTGCTGGCGCGTTTCGCCTGGACGAGACCTCAGCCAATCGAAAGCTTATTGTCGGGAAGGAATTTGTACGGCGGGAGGTAGAGGTTATAAGGCGCCGGTCCTTGCCGGATGCGCGCGGCGGTATCGTAGACCGAGCCGTGACAAGGACAGAACCAGCCGCCGTAAGGGCCCTGATGGCCGAGCGGCACGCAGCCGAGATGGGTGCAGATGCCGATGACGATCAGCCATTCGGGATGCGGAGCGCGCTGTTCGTCGGTCGCGGGATCGCGCAATTCGCTCAGCGGAACGGCGCGGGCCTCGGCGATCTCCTTCGCCGTGCGATGGCGGACGAAGACCGGCTTGCCGCGCCATTTGACGGTCAGGATCTGGCCTTCCGCAATGTGGGAAAGATCGACTTCGGTCGACGCCGCGGCAAGCGTCGAAGCATCAGGGTTCATCTGGTCGATCAGCGGCCAGACCGCCGATGCGGCCCCTATTGCACCAACAGCGCCCGTCGCGATAAACAAAAAATCGCGTCGCGTCGGTTCCACGCTCACGCTCTCAGCCAAGGCATTTCCTCTAATCGTCACGAAGCTTTTTTCTAGCTTTGCTGCAGTCTCGCGCTTTTGCCGGACCCCAGCAATGCGTCGTTTCGCCACTTGGCCCGTCCTCTGGGCCGCCCGGACCGATTGAAGTTTTGCAGGGCGAGACCATGCAGGCACCGCCGCTGACTTTGGCGCTGTATCAGCCGGATATTCCGCAGAATTGCGGGACCATGCTGCGGCTCTGCGCTTGCCTCGGCATTGATGCCGCGATCATCGAGCCAGCCGGCTTTGCGGTCAGCGACCGCGCCTTTCGCCGTGCCGGGCTGGATTATCTCGATTATGTGACGATCGCCCGTCACATGAACTTTGCGGCTTTCTTGACGTGGCGCAAGGCGGTGGAACGCCGGCTTATCCTATTATCAACCAAGGCGGCGGGGGATTATTGCGACTTTCGTTATGCGCCGGGCGATATTCTGCTTGTCGGCCGTGAATCGGCCGGCGTGCCGGATGAGGTGCGCGCAATGGCGGATGCGGCTGTTCGAATACCGATCCGGCCGCCGTTGCGTTCGTTGAATGTCGCGGTTGCGGCGGCCATGGTTGTTGGCGAAGCCGTCCGGCAGATCGGAGAAAGAGCAGAGCGATGACAGGCAAGATGGATGATCTCGAACACCGCAAGGCCGAAGCACGCGCCTGGTTCGAGGCCCTGCAGATGCGAATCTGCACGGCGTTCGAGATGCTTGAACAAGACTGTCCCGGTCCGTTCGCGCAAGCGGACGCCGCGCCGGGACAGTTTGTTTTCACGCCATGGCAGCGCAAGGATCTATCCGGCGCCGATGGCGGCGGTGGCAGGATGGCGCTCTTGCATGGCCGCGTTTTTGAAAAGGCCGGCGTGCATACCTCTGCGGTGCATGGCACGTTCGCGCCGGAGTTTGCCAAGCAGATTCCCGGCGCCGAGGCCGACCCGCATTTTTGGGCCGGCGGCATTTCGCTCATCGTCCATCCGTGGAATCCGAACGTCCCGGCCGTGCATATGAACACCCGCTTCGTGGTGACGCAGAAGACTTGGTTCGGCGGCGGCGCGGATCTGACGCCGGTGCTCGATCGCCGCCGCACCCAGACCGACGGCGATTCAATTGCCTTCCACGCGGCCTTCGAGGCGGCTTGCCGGCGCCACGCCGAGGTCGCCGATTATCAGCGCTTCAAGGAATGGTGCGACGAGTATTTCTTTCTGAAACATCGTAACGAACCGCGCGGCATCGGCGGCATTTTCTACGATAATCTCGCTTCGCCTGCCGGGTTCGATGCCGATTTCGCCTTTACCCGCGATGTCGGCGAGACCTTCCTCACGCTCTATCCTGAAATTGTGCGGCGCAATTTCAGGACAGCCTGGAGCGAAGCCGATCGCGACGAGCAGCTTATTCGCCGCGGCCGCTATGTCGAATTCAATCTGCTTTACGATCGCGGCACGATCTTCGGCCTGAAGACGGGGGGGAATGTCGATTCGATCCTGTCGTCGATGCCGCCCCTGGTCAAATGGCCGTGAGCTCCCTCAAATGCGTCGCAACGACGGCAATCCTGCGGCATAGTCACGAATAAGTCCCAGTTGCGTGAAACTCACCGTCGGCTCGACAATTTTGTTCCTCGCGAAACGGAGAATCCTTCATGAGTTTGCAGCGACGGATGCTGGCCCCGGCCCTTTTTGCTTTAAGCGCCGCCACGATCCTGGCCGGCGCCGGCAGAGCCCAGGCGGCGCAGGTCGGCCTTCTTGAATGCAACGTGGCGCCGGGCGTTGGCCTGGTCATTACATCCAGCAAAGCTCTCGCTTGCCGTTTCACCCGCACCTATGCGCGGACCGATTATTATGTCGGCACGATTACCAATTTCGGCCTGTCGCTCGGCGCAACGGGTCCGGGCCGCATCGTCTGGGCGGTGTTCGCCGCGACGCGTGAGGTCGGCCATACGGCGCTTGCCGGCCATTACGGCGGCGCCAGCGCCAATGTCTCGCTCGGCCTCGGCCTCGGCGCCAATGCCCTCGTCGGCGGCAATGCCGGCTCGATCGGCCTGCAGCCGCTTTCGGTCAATGCGCAGACGGGCGTCGACGTCACCGCCGGCATTACCGGCTTGACGCTGGAGCCGGCGCCGGGCCCCTGGCATTATCATCGGCATCATTATTGATGCTTGGCGCGTGACCGGCTGAAAGCAGCTGGTCACGCCGCCCGCGGGTTGCAGCAGCGGCTTGGCGCTCATAGATTGCCATGACATTTTGGCATATGAGGCGTCCATGTCCCAAGGCGCGGCCCGTCACGCAAAGCTCATCATCATCGGCTCCGGCCCGGCCGGCTACACGGCGGCGATCTATGCCGCGCGTGCGCTGCTCGAGCCGATCCTGATTTCCGGCTTCGAGCCGGGCGGCCAGCTGACCGTCACGACCGACGTGGAGAATTATCCGGGCTTTGCCGAGCCGATCCAAGGCCCCTGGCTGATGGAGCAGATGCGCCTTCAGGCCGCGCATGTCGGCACGGATTTCGTCTCCGATCACATTGTCAAGGTCGAGCTTGGCCAGCGGCCCTTCCGCCTGCATGGCGACAGCGGCGCGGCCTATACTTGCGATGCGCTCATCATCGCGACCGGCGCCAAGGCGCGTTGGCTCTGCCTGCCGAGCGAAGAAAAATTCCGCGGCTATGGCGTCTCGGCCTGCGCAACCTGCGACGGCTTCTTCTATCGCGGCCGGGACGTGGCGGTCATCGGCGGCGGTAATACGGCGGTGGAGGAGGCGCTCTATCTCGCCCAGCTCGCCCGCAAGGTGACGATCGTCCATCGGCGCGATTCCTTCCGCGCCGAGAAGATTTTACAGGACCGGCTGTTCAAGCTGCCCAATGTCGATGTCATCTGGGACAATGTCATCGAAGAAATCTGCGGTACCGAGGGGCCGACGAGCGTCACCCACGTGCGGCTCAGGAACGTCAAGACCGGCGTCTATACTGAAGTGCCGGTCGAAGGTGTCTTCGTCGCCATCGGTCATTCGCCGGCTTCCGAGCTATTTCTCGGACAAGTCGAGGCTAGGCCCAATGGCTATTTGAAGACCGCGCCGTTCTCGACCGCGACCAATATCCCTGGCGTCTTTGCGGCCGGCGATGTGACCGACGATGTCTATCGCCAGGCGGTGACGGCGGCGGGGCTTGGCTGCATGGCGGCGCTCGAAGCCGAGCGCTGGCTCGCGGCCGAAGCGCATCATCGCGCCGCGGCGGAGTGATGCGTCCGCGCTCAAATCACCGAGGGGGCCATGGACTGGGATAAGCTGCGCATCTTCCATGCGGCGGCGGAAGCTGGATCGTTCACGCATGCCGGCGCGGCTTTGGGGCTGAGCCAATCGGCGGTGAGCCGTCAGGTGAGCGCGCTGGAGCAGGATCTTGCGGTGCCGCTGTTCCACCGTCATGCCCGCGGGCTGATGCTGACCGAGCAGGGCGAGCT
Organism: uncultured Methylovirgula sp.; assembly: GCF_947646745.1. Lineage (NCBI taxonomy): Bacteria > Pseudomonadati > Pseudomonadota > Alphaproteobacteria > Hyphomicrobiales > Beijerinckiaceae > Methylovirgula > uncultured Methylovirgula sp. Next base: position 16,870 of record NZ_CANSHK010000051.1, read on the forward strand.
TCTGCTGCGCACCGTGCGCGAAGTCACGATGAAGCTCGATACGGTGCAGGCCGGCCTCGCCGATAGCCGCGAAAAGCCGCATGGCGAATTGCGTGTCACCGCGACCTACGGCATCGGCACCAATTGGCTGACACCGCGGCTCGGCCAGTTCCTCGAACTTTATCCCGACATCAAGGTGCGGGTGATTTTGTCGGAGGACGAGCTCGATCTCGGCATGCGCGAGGCGGATGTTGCATTGCGCCTGCGCGAGCCGATCCAGCCGGACCTGATCCGCCGCCGGCTGTTCACCATGCACTATCACCTCTACGCCTCCGAGGATTATCTGGCCCGCCATGGCGAGCCGCAGACGATCGAGGATCTCGACAAGCACCGCCTGCTCGCCTTCGCCGCACCGACCGCGAGCTTCCTCGAGAGCCTTAACGCGCTGCTGACCGTCGGCCGCGACGCCAAGGCGCCGCGCGAGGCGGCGCTGTCGGTCAACAATATTACCGCTTTGCGCCGCGCCGTGGAGAACAGCGTCGGCATCGCCGTCCTGCCCGATTATCACATCGAGGGCGGCAGCCATCTGGTGCAGCTCCTGCCGCAGACCGTGATGTCGCAATTCGACTGCTATGTCGTCTATGCGGAAGAGATGAAGAACGTCGCCCGCGTTCAGGTGTTTCGCGATTTTCTGGTCGCGAGCGCGCAGAGATGGCGGTTCTGATCCGCGGCGGTTGCGCGAAGGGATCTAGTGCGCAGTGCAGCATGCGGGTTTGGGCTTGCGGTCTCAGCGCTGGCGGGGCGCAAAGGGCGACACGACAGGCGAGGGACGGGCGGCGCCCTTGCCGGCGAATTCTCCCCGAAATTCACAGGACGATCTTGCAAGCCGCGAACCTCCCACCATATGGCGAAAGCGCGTGGCGTGAGGCATTTGGCGGTCCGGTCCGCTGGGGTTTCGCGGCATCGCGCAAGAAAAGCGAAGTTTTTTTGAATCGTTGTTGACAGCTCAATCGAGCTGGACATATAACGACCCCGCTGGCGACGCCGCCGTGACGCGGCATTGCGAAGCGTCTCTCTCGAGTTTCTCGGGCCCAAAGCCACCCAGTTGAAAAATTGGGGAGAGGACGTTTCGCTTCTAAACGCGTCGCAAGCATGCTGTTTGACAATTAAATCGGAAGAAAGAGAAACGTGGACGGCGAGGTCCTTGCGCGATGCAAGCCTTTGGGCGCGCATCGGGAAAAGACTTTGGCGGTCACGTTTATCAAGTTCATCGACATCTTCGGGCTTGCTCGAAGGTGGATGTGCTTGGAACTCGTCAAATGCGATGCATCGATGCCAATCGATGCGACGCCAGAGAGTGACCAGCCAGCTTCAATTCTCATTCAACTTGAGAGTTTGATCCTGGCTCAGAACGAACGCTGGCGGCAGGCTTAACA
>NZ_CANSHK010000052.1:0-15688 GCF_947646745.1 uncultured Methylovirgula sp.
GGCTTCGGTGCCGGGCGCGACGGCGGCTGCGGCGCCGGCGCCTTGCCGGCCAATTCGGCTTCGAGCCGGGCGACGGCGGCATCGAGCGCATCGGTTTCGCGGGCGAGATCGGCCGCCGGCACCGGCGGCTGCAAATTCTGTAATTGACCCAGCAAGGCCTTGCGGGCCCGGTCATAGACCGCCCGGCGCGTTTCCGGCGTCGAATTCGGCAGGCCGGCAACGGCCTTGGCGAGCAAGGGATAATATTCAGCCATCGGTGTTCAGGTCGTCTTTCGAAGTCCGCGAAGCGAGGCGTAGCGATCGTCTGTGGCGCAAATTGCGCCAACCTGCGCACCTAACACAAATTTCTAGCGATCCTGAAACGGATTATGAACCAGAATCGTGTCCTCGCGCTCCGGGCTCGTCGAAAGCAAGGCCACCGGCGCCTCGATCAGCTCCTCGATACGGCGGACATATTTGATGGCCTGCGCCGGCAGTTGGGCCCAAGAGCGTGCCCCGGCGGTCGTCTCCTTCCAGCCCGGAATCGATTCGTAGATCGGCTCGAGCCGCTGCTGAATCGTCTGGGCGGCCGGCATCCGCTCGATGACGGCCCCGTCGAGACGATAGCCGACGCAGACCTTGATCTCGTCCATGCCATCGAGGATATCGAGCTTGGTCAGGGCGATGCCATCGATGCCGCAGGTCTTGACCGCCTGGCGGACGAGCACCGCGTCGAACCAGCCGCAACGCCGCCGCCGGCCGGTGTTGACGCCATATTCATGGCCGCGATCGCCGAGCAATTGGCCGATCTCGTCGTTGAGCTCGGTCGGAAACGGGCCGCCGCCGACGCGCGTCGTATAGGCCTTGGCGATGCCGAGCACATAGCCGATCGCCTTGGCGCCGAGCCCCGAGCCCGTCGCCGCATTGGCCGCGACCGTGTTCGACGAGGTGACGAACGGATAGGTGCCGTGATCGACATCGAGCATTGCGCCCTGCGCGCCTTCGAACAGGATGCGGCGCCCGTCGCGGCGATAGGTTTCGAGCAGGTCCCAGGTCGCATCCATGAACGGCAGGATTTTCGCCGCAACCGAGAGAAGCTCGTCGCGCAATGCGGCGGCCGAGATCGGCGCCATGCCGAGGCCGGCGCGCAATGGGATGTGATGCGCCAACAGACGCGCGATCTTGTCATCGAGCGTGTCGGGATCGGCGAGATCCATCAGCCGCAGCGCGCGGCGGCCGACTTTATCCTCATAAGCCGGACCGATGCCGCGCTTGGTCGTACCGATCTTCACGCCTTCGGTAATGGCCGATTCGCGGAAGGCGTCGAGATCGCGGTGCAGCGACAGGATCAGCGTGACGTTCTCGGCGATCTTCAGGTTGTTGGGCGAGATTTCGACGCCCTGAGACTCGAGCTTGGCGATCTCGGCGACGAGATGGTGCGGATCGAGCACGACGCCGTTGCCGATGACGGAAAGTTTCCCCGGCCGCACGATCCCCGAGGGCAGAAGCGCGAGCTTATAAGTCTGATTGCCGATGACGAGTGTATGGCCGGCGTTATGGCCGCCTTGAAAGCGCACCACGACGTCCGCTTCGAGCGACAGCCAATCGACGATCTTGCCCTTGCCTTCGTCGCCCCATTGGGCGCCGACCACCACCACATTCGCCATCGCGCGCGGAATTCTCCTGAAAGCTCAAACGAAAAACCCCGGCGCAACCTGCAACGGCAGCACCGGGGCTCATTGCGCCGACCCCATACACGAGGCCGCCTGCCGAGTAAAGGCGGGCCGTGGTTTCGCCGCGGAGGGCGTGCCCGCACCGCGTTATGAAAAAGCCATGTGCGCCATCGATACGAAGAGAAGAACTGGAGCCGCAATCATGATCCCAGACCAGCGCCCCGACCCGCGGGCTGGAAAAAGCGTCGCCGCCATGGGTCTCGCCGCGCTCGGCGTCGTCTTCGGCGATATCGGCACGAGCCCGCTCTATACGTTGAAGACCGTCCTCGACGTCACCGGCGGCTCGAGCCAGCATACCGTGCTCGGGGTCCTGTCGCTTCTCGTCTGGACGCTCATCATCGTCACCTCGATCAAATATGTTTCCTTCGCCATGCGCATCGATAACGACGGCGAAGGCGGCATATTGGCGCTGATGTCGCTGCTCGGCATCAAGCGCCAGCATCGTCCGTTCATCATCGCGATCGGCCTTGCCGGCGCGGCGCTGATCTACGGCGACGGCGCCATCACCCCGGCGATTTCGGTCCTGTCGGCCCTCGAAGGGCTGCAAATCGCGGCGCCCCATCTGCACGATTTCATCCTGCCGCTGACGGTTGTGATCCTCATTGCGCTTTTCGCTGCGCAGCCGCTCGGCACGGCCAAGATCGGCCGCGCCTTCGGCCCGGTGATGCTCATCTGGTTCGTCTCCATCGCAGTGCTTGGCCTTGCGGGTCTGATGCGCCATCCCGGCGTGCTCGTCGCCTTGAGCCCGACTTATGCGGCGAGCTTTCTCGTTCACGGCGGCTGGGTCTCGTTTCTGGTGCTCGGCGCGGTTTTTCTCTGCGTGACCGGCGCCGAAGCGCTTTATGCCGACATGGGCCATTTCGGCGCCGGCCCGATCCGCATCGCGTGGTCGGCCGTCGTCTTTCCAAGTCTCATCCTGAATTATGCCGGACAGGCCGCGCTCGTTGCCTCCGGCACGCCGACCAAGGACAATATTTTCTATCAACTCTGCCCGTCGCAATTGCTGATGCCGTTCATCGTGCTCGCGACACTTGCCACCATCATCGCCAGCCAATCGATCATCTCCGGCGCGTTTTCGATGACCAAGCAGGCGATCAACCTCGGCTGGCTGCCGCGGCTCAAGATCACCCAGACCTCGAAGGAAGGCGCCGGCCAAATCTATGTCGGTACGGTGAACTGGATTTTGATGGCGGCGACGATCGGCCTCGCCCTCGCCTTCAAGAAGTCGGACAATCTCGCGTCCGCCTATGGAATCGCGGTCTCCGCCACGATGTTGATGACGACGTTTCTGCTCTTCATCGCGATGCGCGAAGTCTGGGGCTGGAGCCTTGCCGCGGCCGGTGCCGTGGCCGGCTGCTTCTTCATCGTCGATGCCAGTTTCTTCCTGGCCAACATGACGAAAATCGCCGACGGCGGCTATGTGCCGATCGCCCTCGCCGCTCTGGTCTATGGCGTGATGCAGCTGTGGCACAGGGGCATGACGGCGCTCGCGGCGCGGACGACCGCGGCTTCGATTCCCGTCTCCGACTTTTGCGCCGACTTGCAAAGAAATAATATCATCCGCGTACCCGGCACGGCGATATTCCTGACGCGGTCGCGGACCGCAACGCCGCCGATCATCGTCTGGTATGTGCGCGCCATGCGCAGCCTGCACGCCCAAATCGTCGCCATTTCCATCGTCATGGAATCGAGGCCCTATGTGAGCAGCGCCGAGCGCGTCGCGATCGAAGAACTCGGCCCTGGCTTCTGGCGCGTGACCGCCCATTACGGCTTCATGCAGAGACCCAACATGACGGGCTTGACGAAGGCCATCCACGACAAGGACCCGCGGATCGATATTTCCGACGTCGTCTATTACATCGGCACCGAAACCGTGGTGCCGAGCAAAGACCGCAAGACCGCCATGCCGCGCTGGCAGGAGGCGATCTTCGCGGCGATGGAGCGCAACGCCGCGCATCTCGGCGATTTTCTGCAGCTTCCGCCCGAGCAGGTGATCGAAATCGGCCGGCAAATTCCGATTTGATTCGATCGCCGACGTCTAATGCGCGGCGGCCGTCTTCGCCGCTTGCGATAGGTCGAGGGACGGCGAGGCCGCAGTGCGCATGTCGTCGAGCATATGCCGCCGCTTCGCCAGGAAATAGAAACCCGACGCATAAAGGTGCAAGGCGCGCGCTTCGTTGCCGTGGGCGAGGCGATAGGCATTGGCGAGATAAGGCACGCCGTAGGTCAGATTGACCTCGGGATCGAGCAAACCGCGCGGCGTACCGCGATAGCCCATGCCGCGCGCGGTGACATAGGTGATCTGCATCAATCCGTAGAAACGATGATTGAAGGCGGCGGCGTTATAGCCGCTCTCCTTCGCGATCAGCCGCCGCAGCAGATGTTCCGGCACGCCATGTTGGCGCGCATAATGCGCGATCAGCGGATCGAGCGCCGCATGCTGGTCCGCTGCCGCCGCCGGCGCGCTGAGGAGCGCCGCGCTCGCCGCAAGCAAAGCCGATCGGGGCCATTGCCTAGTCATCGCCGCAGCTTGACCCAAAGATTGGGGCCGTAGCGCGGCAGCGCGAGCGGAGCGGGGATCTAGAGCGTCGGACGTTCAAATTGAATCGCTCGGCGCTTTTAAGTCTTTCTCATCACATCGGATTTGTCCGAAAACCGCTTCGCACTTTTCGGTCCGATGCTCTAAAGCTGCCGCTCGACCATGAGATCCTTGATCTCGGCGATCGCCTTGGCCGGGTTGAGACCCTTCGGACAAGCCTTGGCGCAATTCATGATCGTATGGCAACGGTAGAGCCGGAACGGATCCTCGACATTGTCGAGCCGTGCGCCCGTCGCCTCGTCGCGCGAATCGCTGATCCAGCGATAGGCCTGCAACAGGACGGCGGGGCCGAGATAACGGTCGCTGTTCCACCAATAGCTCGGGCACGAGGTCGAGCAGCAGGCGCAGAGAATGCACTCGTAAAGGCCGTCGAGCTTGGCGCGGTCGGACGGCGATTGACGCCATTCCTTCTCCGGCGCCGGCGTGATCGTCTGCAGCCAGGGCTGCACCGAGGCGTGCTGCGCGTAGAAATTGGTGAGATCCGGCACGAGGTCCTTGACGACGCTCATGTGCGGCAGCGGATAGATGGCGATGGCGCCGCTCACCTCGGCCATCGACTTGGTGCAGGCGAGCGTGTTGGTGCCGTCGATGTTCATCGCGCAGGAGCCGCAGACGCCCTCGCGGCACGAACGGCGGAAGGTCAGCGTCGGATCGATCTTGTTCTTGATCCAGATGATCGCATCGAGAATCATCGGCCCGCAATCGTCGGTATTGACGAAATAGGTATCGACGCGCGGATTGAGCCCGTCGTCCGGATTCCAACGATAGACGTGGAACTCGCGCAGATTGGCCGCGCCCTCGGGCTTCGGCCAAGTCTTGCCCTTGCCGATCGTCGAATTCTTGGGGAGGGTGAGTTGGACCATAATACGCCTCTACTTCAATCGCTCAATAGACCCGCGCCTTCGGCTCGATATAGGCGATCTCGTTGGTCATCGTGTAGCTGTGCACCGGCCTATAATCGAGGCTGACGCTGCGTTTCTCCGGATCGATCGCGGCGAGTGTGTGCTTCATCCAGTTCTGGTCGTCGCGCTCGGGATAATCCTCGCGCGCATGGGCGCCGCGCGATTCCGTCCTGTTGGCGGCGCCATCCATCGTGACGACGGCTTGGACGATGAGATTGTCGAATTCCAAAGTCTCGACGAGATCGGAATTCCAAATCAGCGAACGATCGGTGACGCGGATGTCGTCGCGCGCCGCCCAGACCTCGTGAATGAGCTTCGAGCCCTCGCTCAAGGTCGCGCCGGTGCGATAGACGGCGCAATTGTCCTGCATGACTTTCTGCATGCGAAGCCGCAGATCCGCCGTCGGCGTACTGCCGCTGGCGTAACGGAAGCGGTCGAGCCGCGTCAGCGCATGATCGGCGGAGTCCGGCGCGAGATCGGGCTGTTTGGCGCCGGCCACGACGACTTGCGCCGCGCGCTTCGCCGCCGAACGGCCGAAGACGATGAGGTCGATCAGCGAATTCGAGCCGAGCCGGTTGGCGCCATGCACCGAGACGCAGGCGGCCTCGCCGATCGCCATCAAGCCCGGCACGACGACATCGGGATCGCCGCCCTGCTTGACGACGACTTCGCTGTGAAAATTCGTCGGGATGCCGCCCATGTTGTAATGGACCGTCGGCAGCACCGGGATCGGCTCCTTGGTGAGATCGACGCCGGCGAAAATCCGCGCGCTTTCGGAAATGCCGGGCAGCCGCTCGTGCAGCACCTTGGGATCGAGATGATCGAGGTGCAGATAGATATGATCCTTGTGGCGGCCGACGCCGCGGCCCTCGCGGATTTCCATCGTCATGGCGCGCGAGACCATGTCGCGCGGCGCCAGGTCCTTCACCGACGGAGCATAGCGCTCCATGAAGCGTTCGCCCTCGGCATTCGTCAGATAACCGCCTTCGCCGCGAGCGCCCTCGGTAATGAGGCAGCCGGCGCCGTAGATGCCGGTCGGGTGGAATTGCACGAATTCCATGTCCTGCAACGGCAGACCGGCGCGCAGCACCATGGCATTGCCGTCGCCGGTGCAGGTATGCGCCGAGGTGGCGGAGAAATAGGCGCGGCCGTAGCCGCCGGTCGCCAGCATCACGAGCTGCGAGCGGAAACGGTGGATCGTACCGTCATCGAGCTTGAGACAGACGACGCCGCGGCAGCGGCCATTTTCCATGATGAGGTCGATGGCGAAATATTCGATGAAGAACTCGGCTGAATGGCGCAGCGCCTGGCCGTAGAGCGTGTGCAGCAGCGCATGGCCGGTGCGGTCCGCCGCGGCGCAGGTGCGCTGCGCCGGCGGGCCTTTGCCGAAGTCCGTCGTCATGCCGCCGAAGGGTCGCTGATAAATGCGTCCGTCTTCGGTGCGCGAAAACGGCACGCCCCAATGTTCGAGCTCATAGACCGCGTCAGGCGCGTTGCGGCAAAGATATTCGATCGAATCCTGATCGCCGAGCCAGTCCGACCCCTTGACGGTGTCGTACATGTGCCATTTCCAATTGTCCGGCCCCATATTGGCAAGCGCGGCGGCGACGCCGCCCTGCGCCGCGACGGTGTGCGAGCGCGTCGGAAACACTTTGCTGATCGCGGCGGTGCGCAGGCCCGCCTCCGAGCAGCCGACGATGGCGCGCAAGCCGGCGCCGCCGGCGCCGACGACGACGACGTCGAAATCATGATCAACGATCGGATAGGCTCGCCCGTTGATGCCGGGCGCCGTGCTGGAGCCTGCAGCCACCATTCCTTCCTACCTTCTCCGGCGCCTGCCGGTTCAATTCAAGAGAGGCTCAGCTTGAGCACCGCGAAGATCGCCGTCACGCCGAAGCCGATCGAGAACAATAAATTGCCGATCATGGCCCATTCTTTGACGCGCGGCGCGTGAACGTAATCATCGAGAATCGACTGCATGCCGACCCGCATGTGGACGATGCTGGCGAGGACAAAGAGCAAGAGAAAGATCGCCGTGCAGGGATGCGCAAATTCGGCGCGCACGCCTGCCTCGCTCTTGCCGATCAGGCGCAGCACGATCCAGATGAAGGCGATGGCGAGCGGCACCAGGGCGACGGTCGTCACCCGCATCCGCCAGAGATCGCCGGTGCCGGTCTTGGCGGCGCCGAGGAAGCTCACCTTGCTGGCGGGGCTGCGGATCGAAAAGGGATCGTGGCTCATGTCGGTCTCGTGATGGCGCGGCCTAAGCCAAATGCGCGGCAATGAAAAGGATGAGCGTCGTCGCGACGCTCGCGGCGAGTGTGCCGATGGCGAGATATTCGCGCCAGTCTTTGTCGAAGCCGTAGCCGGCGTCCCAGATGAGATGGCGGATGCCGCCGAAGAAATGATGCAGCAGCGCGAAGGTGAACGCAAAAAGGACGAGCTGGCCGACGAACGAGCCGAAAAACCAGGATGCAAAGCCGAACGCCGCGCCCCCCGTCGCCGCGGCGAGGAGATACCAGACCAGCAGCACGGTGCCGAGATAGAGCGCGCCGCCGGTGATGCGATGGGCGATCGACATCATCATGGTCAGCATCGGCCGATAGACCGTCAGATGCGGCGACAGCGGCCGGCGCATCTCCAAAGTCTGGCCCTGGTTCACCTCGATTTCGGCCATCGACCCTCCCCCTACCCCGCCTTCTCGGCGCGACTTCTGTGCAACGGTCGCCGACTTTCGGCGAACCGGTGCGGCGCCTTTCGGCTTATACGGGGCTTGCGCCGCGGCGCAAGGGGCCAAATCCGCGCAAGCGATCGCGCGGGGGTAATTGAAAATAAGGATGATTCGCGCCATCTTAGAAATGCGCATTTGTGGCATGCGCGCAGGAGGATCGAACCGCTGGTTTCGACAATCATCCGCGAAACGGTAGCACTACCGTTTCCCCCGGCTCCGGAATTATCTCATTCCCAGGCCGGCGTGTTGGTGCAGACTGTGCTGGGGTGTCTTCAGGATGCCAAAGCAGAGGATGTCGTCTGCATCGATCTCAAGGGCAAGACCGCACTCGCCGATACCATGATCATCGCGTCCGGCCGCTCCAACACCCATGTTGGCGCGACAGCGGAGCGCGTGATCAAGGCGCTCAAGGAATTGGGCGTCGCGGCGCCGCGCGTCGAAGGACTGGCTCATTGCGACTGGGTGCTGGTGGACGCCGGCGATGCCATCGTCCATCTGTTCCGGCCGGAAGTGCGCCAATTCTATAACCTGGAAAAGATGTGGGGGCGCGACCGGCCGAGCGAACGCCAGGCCGGCTAGCTGCCGCAAGTCATTCCGGTCTCGCTGCGCGGCCCGCGCCGCGCAGGGGCGGATTTTTCGCTTCGCGTATCCGTCCAAACGGCGTTGGACCGAAAAAGTCTTGGCGGTTTTCCTTGGCGGTTTTCCTTGGCGGTTTTCCTTGGCAGTTTTCGGTCCGATGCGATTTAAGGCGACGCGATGCGCTTGCTTTTGCTCTGCGTCGGGCGCGCCAAGCCGGGCCCCGAGCGCGACCTCGTCGAACGCTACATCGGCCGCGCCGCGGCGGCGGGCCGCAGCCTTGGTTTTTCCGCGATCGAACTCCGCGAGATCGACGAAAGCCGCGCCCGCCGCGCGCAGGATCGGAAATTGGAAGAAGCCAAGGCGATCCGCGCGGCATTGGGCGGGGCGGCGCAAATCTTTGCCTGCGACGAGACGGGCAAGAATATCTCGAGCGCCGATTTCGCCGCACAGCTTGGCGGCGCCCGCGACAGCGGCGTCGCGACGCTCGGACTTGTGATCGGCGGCGCCGACGGGCTCGACCCTGGCTTTCGCGCCGAGGCACGCCTCGCGATCGCCTTCGGCGCCATGACTTGGCCGCATCAATTGGCACGCGTTCTGGCGGCGGAGCAGCTCTATCGCGCCATGACCATCCTCGCCGGCCACCCCTATCATCGGATTTAACCATTCGCGCCGGCGGCCGGATGACGCCATACTTCGGCCATCGCCGCTTCGCCAAGCTGTGATTCGTGACGCAACCGGACCCGTCGATGGGCGTGCCTAGACATATCCCACGCCTCGCGCCGCCTGGCTTAGCCCTCGCCTTGCTGGCCGCGCCGCTCGCGGCGCAGACGCCGCCGCCGCAGCCGCCGCCCGCGATCACCGATCGCGAAAAGGCGATTTCGGCACATCGGACCGAATTGCAGGGGGTCGAGGATACGCTCGGCGCCTCGGATGCGCAGCGCCAGAAGATCGAGGCCGAAGTCGAAAATCTGCGCGGCGACCGCGCCCGCCTGTCGGCGGCGCTCATCGAAACCACGCAGCATATTCAGGACAACGAAACCAAGGTTGGCGACGCGGAAACGCGGCTCGTTGACCTCAAAGGCCGCGAGGACGCCATCCGCCGCTCGCTCGCCAGCCGCCGCGACGTCATTGCCGAAGTCCTTGCTTCGTTGCAGCGGATGGGACGCACGCCGCCGCCGGCGCTGCTGGTTTCGCCCGAAGACATGCTGCAGGCGATCCGGACTTCGATGATGCTCGGCGCGGTCGTGCCGGAAATGCGCGCCGAGACCGAGGCTCTGGCGAACGACCTTGCCGCGCTCGTGCAATTGCGGCAAGCCGTCACGGCCGAAAAAGCGCAATTGGCACGCGAGGATGCCGATCTCGAACAGCAACGCCAAAAGCTCGCGGCGCTGATCGCGGCGCGGCAGGCCTCGCTCGGGATGGCCGAACAGGCCCTCAGCGCCGAGCAGCGGCGCGCCGCCGACCTCGCGCGGCAGGCGACGAGCATGAAAGACCTGATTGCCAAGATGGAAGCGGACCTCGCCGGGGCCAAGCGCGCCGCAGAGGAAGCGGCAAAAGCCGAGGCGGCGCGCAAACTTGCGGAAGCCGTCGCGCCTCCAGTTCAAAAAAACGACATTTCGCCGTTCAAGAACCCCGGCCGCCTTGCTCCTGCCATGGCCTTCGCCGATACGAAGGGCCTGTTGCCGCTACCGGCAGCCGGAACGATTCTGCGCTCCTATGGCGCGCCGGATGGCGTCGGCGGTACGGAAAAGGGATTGCTGCTGGCAACGCAGCGCGACGCTGTCGTGGCCGCGCCTTATGATGGCTGGGTCGCCTTCTCGGGACCCTACCGGAGCTTTGGACAAGTCTTGATCATCAATGCCGGCGGAGGCTATTATATGGTCTTGGCCGGAATGAAGAGAATAAACGTAGAGGCAGGACAGTTCGTCCTCGCCGGTGAGCCCGTCGCGAATATGGGCGACGGCTCGGTCAAGACCGCTGCGGCAATGGCCATTGGCGCGGCTGAGCCTATCCTCTATGTGGAATTTCGAAAAGACGGGGCGGCGATCGATCCGGGCCCATGGTGGGCAAAGCCGGACATGCAAAGGGTTCGCGGATAATGCGCAAAATTACACTTTTATTGTGTGGCGCCGCGATGGGCGCGGCGACAGCCTTGGTGGGAACGCAGACTTTTCTCTTTCCGGCCCCGACGCCGGCCAGGGCCGCCGCGGCGGACACCTACCGCAGCCTGAATCTGTTCGGCGACGTCTTCGAGAAAATCCGCACCGATTATGTCGAACGGCCAAACGACCAGAAGCTGGTCGAAGCGGCGATCAACGGCATGCTGTCCTCGCTCGATCCGCATTCGAGCTACATGGACGCCAAGGCCTTCAACGACATGCAAGTGCAGACCCGCGGTGAATTCGGCGGGCTCGGCATCGAGGTCACGCAGGAGAACGGCTTCATCAAGGTCGTCACGCCGATCGACGACACGCCGGCCTCCCGCGCCGGCATCCTCTCCGGCGACATTATCGCGGCGATCGACGGCGCAGCGGTCGACGGCATGACGCTGAACCAGGCCGTCGACAAAATGCGCGGCGAGCCGAACACGACCGTCACGCTGAAGATCTTGCGCGGACCGAAGCGCGATGCGCGCGATGTCAAGCTGACCCGCGCCGTGATCGAAATCAAATCCGTCCGCTCGAAGAAAGAAGGCGATGATATCGGCTATATCCGGATCACCCAGTTCAACGAGCAGACGGCCGACGGCGTCCGGGATGCGCTCTTGAAATTCCAGAGCGAGATCCCCGACGACAAAATGAAGGGCTATATTCTCGACTTGCGCAACAATCCCGGCGGTTTGCTCGATCAGTCGATCGCCGTGGTCAATGCCTTCGTCGATCACGGCGAGATCGTCTCGACGCGCGGCCGCAACGCCGACGAGACGATGCGCTACAATGCCCGGCCGGGCGATCTTTCGCGCGGCAAGCCGCTCGTCGTGCTGATCAACGGCGGCTCGGCCTCGGCCTCGGAGATCGTTGCCGGCGCGCTGCAGGACCATAAGCGCGCGACCATCATCGGCACGCGTTCGTTCGGCAAAGGCTCGGTGCAGACGATCATTCCGCTCGGCGCCGACAATGGCGCGCTGCGGCTCACCACGGCGCGTTATTACACGCCGTCGGGCCGCTCGATCCAGGCGCAGGGCATCGAGCCGGATATCGTCGTGCTGGAAGATGTGCCGGCCGATCTCAAGGGCCGGGACGACACCAAGGGCGAAGCCTCGCTCAAGGGCCATCTGCTCAACGGCACGCATGAGGAGCACGGCTCGCAGGCCTATGTGCCGCCGGACGAAAAGAGCGACAAGCAGCTCATCGCCGCGGAAGACTTGCTGCGCGGGGTGAAGCGCGCCGATGCCGCGCCGTCGGCGACGCCTTCGAGCGATAGCGCCGCTCCGGCGAAGCCGGCCAATCCGGCGCCGGCTGCGAAGCCTGCGGCAACGCCCGATCCGGGTGCCGGCAAGACCCCGTAAGCGCCGCAGCCATTTAAACGAAACGATCCCCGCAATCGCCCGATTGCGGGGATTTTTGTTTGCCGCGCCGCGGTTTTGGCTTGGTCGGCACCTGTGTATGATCCCAGGTCGTGATTCGCGATGGCGGAAACGGGCAGATGATGCCGGACGACGACCTCCACAAGCCGCTCGGCCTCGACCGGAAGGCGCCGCCGCGCTGGGGGCTTTCGTCGCTTGCCTGGCCGGCTATCCTCGCCGCCGCCGCTCTAGCCGGCTTTACGGTCTGGCATGGCGTGCCGACCGCAGCGCCGGACGAATCGCAGGCGACGGCAGCGATCGGACAGGAAGCGCCCGCCGCTGCGCCGCCATCTGTGCCGCCGGCCAAACCGGCCCTGCAAGCGCGACCATCCGAGCTTGTGCAAAGTGCCGCCGAGGTCGAAATGGAAAGCGGCGTCAAGGTCATCCGCGGCAATGGCGGCACCGCGCCGGACGCGATGATCATCGAGGTGCCGCAGGCGCACAGCCTCGCGCTGGCGGCAGCGCCCGATCCGCGCCTTGTTGAAATGTGCCGCTATGGCGCCTTGCCGCGTATCGGCGCCGATGGGGCGCGGCCGGCCGATGTCTATGCGCGGCCGGCCGAGGTGAACGCTGCGCTCAAGGCCGATGCGCCGCGCATCGCGATCGTTGTCGGCGGCCTTGGTCTCAGCCGCCGTATGACCGATACGGCGATCGCCGATTTGCCCGCCGCCGTGACCTTCGCCTTCGCGCCCTATGGCCGCGAGCTCATCGCAAATGTCGCCGCGGCGCGCGCCAACGGCCACGAAGTGATTCTGCAGGCGCCGATGGAGCCGATCGATTACCCGCAGACCGATCCCGGTCCGCATGTCCTGCTTTCCGGCGCCACCCTCGCCCAAAACACCGACAATCTGCATTGGCTGATGAGCCGGTTTCCCGGCTATATCGGCATTGCCAATTTTCTCGGCGCGAAATTCACCGCCGATCTTGCCAGCTTCGCGCCGGTCTTGCAGGAAATCGGTGAGCGCGGCCTGATCTATCTCGACGACGGCACCTCGCCGCAAAGCTTGGCATTGACGCTTGCCGCGCAGGATAACGTTCCAGCCGCCAAAGCCGATCTGGTACTTGACGCGACGCCCGATGGGATCGACGCTGCGCTCATCAGACTTGAAGCCATCGCCCGCGACAAGGGCCTCGCCATCGCAATGGCTAGCGCTTTGCCGGATAGTCTGGCGAAGATCAGCCGCTTCGCCCGCGTTGCGCAGTCGCGCGGTCTGGCGCTTATCCCGCTGAGCGCCGCGATCGGCAAGGACACACCGAGCCTCGTCGATCGCGGTCAGTAAAGGTGCCATGAACGAATCGTTAAGCTACCGGCCCTGCGTCGGCATCATGCTTCTCAATCGCGACGGCCTCGTCTTCATCGGCCGCCGCCGGCATCGCCGCCAGGAACATTTCGAATTTGACTGGCAGATGCCGCAGGGCGGCATCGACCCGGGCGAGGAAGCCTATGATGCGGCCCGGCGCGAGCTTTTCGAGGAGACCAATGTTTCCTCGACGCGCCTGCTTGCCGAGGCGCCCGACTGGCTTTGCTACGATCTGCCGGTCGACGCGGCCAAAGCGTCATGGAGGGGCCGCTATCGCGGCCAGCGGCAGAAATGGTTCGCGCTGCGTTTCGAAGGCGAGGATTCGGAAATCGACATCGAAGTCCCGGGCGGCGACGCGCATCCCGAGTTCGACGCCTGGCGCTGGGAACGCATGGAGCGTTTGCCAGGGCTGATCGTTCCGTTCAAACGCGACGTCTATGAGAATGTGGTGAAGGCGTTCGGCCACCTCGCCCGGTAGCCGCAGCCTACCGACGGGCGCCTATTTCGCGATCACCACGCCCTTCGGCGCATTTTCGTGGAAATCGTCGAAGAAATCATATTTGCCCGGCGCCAGCGGATGCACCTCGACGCTGATCGTATGCCCGGCGGCCACGACCTTTTCCTTGTGCAGCCTGTGGCTCTCGAACTCGGAGGCGGTCTTACCGGTGTTGCGGACGATGATCTTGAAACGCGTATTGGCCGGCACTTCGAGCCGCAGCGGCGTAATCGTGCCGTCGTGGAACTCGATGCTCGGCGCACCATCGGCCGCGGCGGCCGGGGCGGCGGCCGCGAATGCAAAGGCCAGCGCGGCGAGGATGCCGTAAGCCGAGGCGCCGTGCGCCGGAAGGAAGGCATTCATTTTCATCATGTCGATCCGTTTTCTTGGGAAGAGGCGGAAGATGCCGCATTCTGAGCGTCAGATTGACGCCAAAAGCAAGCTCGGTCGAAGAGAATAGAAATGTTCTAACGCCCTGTTTAGAAGAGTTTTTAGGTAGCGCGCCAGCGCGATTCGTTTCCAAGGAATGATCAACCCGCCATGGAATGGTCGCCGCAACAAGATGCGGCGCTGAAAGCGGTCAGCTTTTGGCTGAAGCGCGGCACGCCGCAAGTCTTTCGTCTCTTCGGCTATGCCGGCAGCGGCAAGACCACGCTCGCCCGCGCCGTTGCCGACAATATGGAGGGCGACGTGATGTTCGGCGCCTTCACTGGCAAGGCGGCTCTCGTCATGCGCTCGAAGGGCTGCCGCGACGCGCGCACCATCCACAGCATGATCTACCGTGCGCGCGACACCGATACCGAAGAACCGTCCTTCGTGCTGAACGAGGACGGCCCGGCGAGCAAGGCCGAGCTCATCATTATCGACGAATGTTCGATGGTCGATGAGGCGCTCGGCCGCGATCTCTTATCTTTCGGCAAGCCGGTGCTCGTACTCGGCGATCCGGCACAATTGCCGCCGATCAAGGGCGGCGGCTTCTTCACCGAAGCCTCGCCCGATGCCATGCTGACCGAGGTGCACCGCCAGGCGGCCGACAATCCGATCATCCGCCTTTCGATGCTGATCCGCGATGGCGGCCGTCTCGCGCCGGGACGGTATGGTTCGAGCCGCATCGTCTCGCGCGATCTCATCGACGCGGAACAAGTCAAAGCCGCCGACCAAGTGCTCGTCGGCTTGAATCGCACGCGCCGCGCTTATAATCGCCGGCTGCGGGAATTGCTCGGCCGCGCCGGCGATCTGCCGGAGGCGGGCGATAAGCTTGTCTGCCTGAAGAACGACCGCAAGAAGGGCCTGCTCAACGGCTCGCTCTGGACCGTGCAAACCGCGGGCACGGTTCGGCGCAAGAAAATCCGCATGACCGTCGTCCCGGAAGAGGACAGTGCCCATAAACCGCTGCGCATCGGCGTCCTGCCCGAGTTTTTTACCAGCGAAGAGGAGATCCCCTATTCGCTGCGCCGCGAGTCCGACGAGTTCGACTACGGCTACGCGCTGACCGTCCATAAAGCGCAGGGCTCGCAATGGGACAAGATCGTGCTGTTCGACGAGAGCGGCGCCTTTCGCGAGCATCGCGACCGCTGGCTCTACACCGGTATCACCCGCGCGGCGGAGAGTTTGACGATCGTGCTATAAGTTCTCGATCGCATCCGATGATCCGAAAACCGCTTCGCACTTTTCGGTCCGATGCTTTCGTTTTCCAATCGCATCCGATGATCCGAAAACCGCTTCGCACTTTTCGGTCCGATGCTCTCGTTTTCCAATCGCATCCGATGATCCGAAAACCGCTTCGCACTTTTCGGTCCGATG
>NZ_CANSHK010000053.1:0-15636 GCF_947646745.1 uncultured Methylovirgula sp.
CTGCTGTCGCAGTTCGTCATCTATGCCGTGCTCGGCGCCGGCGCGCTCGGCGAATTGAGCCAGGTCTGGAACGAGATTTCGGCTGCCGCCGGCGCGGCCGGGCGCATTGGCGAGCTTTTGGCGGTGAAGCCGAAGATCGTCGCGCCGCAGCCGGTCGCGGTGCTGCCGTCGCCGCCGCGCGGCGCCATCCGGTTCGATCATGTCGATTTTACCTATCCGAGCCGGCCGGACGCGCCGGCGCTGCGCGATCTGTCCTTCACCGTCGCGCCGGGCGAGACGGTCGCCATCGTCGGGCCGAGCGGGGCGGGAAAATCGACCATCTTCCAGCTTCTGTTGCGCTTCTACGATCCGGTGTCCGGCCGCATCGAACTCGATGGCGTCGACATCAAGACGGCAGATCCGGCCGAATTGCGCCGTCGCATCAGCCTGGTGCCGCAGGAACCGGTGATTTTCGCGACGAGCTTCGCCGACAACATCCGCTATGGCGAGCCGGAGGCGAGTGAAGCGGCGGTCGAGGCCGCGGCAAAAAAGGCGGCGGCGCAGGATTTCATCGCCGCCACGTCGCAGGGTTACGAGACGAAGATCGGCGAGCGCGGCGTCACGCTCTCCGGCGGCGAACGCCAGCGCCTCGCCATCGCCCGCGCGATCCTGCGGCAATCGCCGGTGCTGCTGCTCGATGAGGCGACCTCGGCCCTCGATGCGGCGAGCGAGGGTCTCGTCCAGCACGCGCTCGAAGAATTGAAGCACGGCCGCACCACCCTCGTCATCGCGCACCGGCTGGCGACGGTGCTCTCGGCTGACCGGATTCTGGTGCTCGATGCCGGCCGCATCGTCGAAGAGGGCACGCATCAATCGCTGGTCGCCAAGGACGGGCTTTACGCCAAGCTTGCCCGCATGCAATTCGAGACCGGCGCGCAGGCGCTGAGCGGCGCGCAAGACGCGGCGGCGGAATAGCTTGCCGCCGGCCGTCATTTCCCGCTAAAGGCTGCTCGCTTTCGGACATCGGACAATTTCATGGGTTTCAAATGCGGCATCGTCGGTCTGCCGAATGTCGGCAAATCGACGCTTTTCAACGCGCTGACGCAAACCGCGGCGGCACAGGCGGCGAATTATCCGTTCTGCACCATCGAGCCGAATGTCGGCGACGTGGCCGTGCCCGACCCGCGGCTCGATGTGCTGGCCGCGATCGCCCATTCAAAAGAGATCATTCCGACCCGGCTCACCTTCGTCGATATCGCCGGCCTCGTGCGCGGCGCCTCGAAAGGCGAGGGGCTCGGCAACCAATTTCTCGCCAACATCCGCGAATGCGACGCCATCGCCCATGTCGTGCGTTGCTTCGAGGACGATGACATCACGCATGTCGCCGGCAAAATCGCTCCGCTCGACGATATCGAGACGATCGAGACCGAATTGATGCTGGCGGATCTCGACAGCCTCGAAAAGCGCGCCCCGGCGCTGGAAAAGAAAGCCAAAGGCGCCGACAAAGAGGCGAAGGAGACGCTCGATCTCGTCAATCGCTGCCTCGTCCTCCTGCGCGACGGCAAGCCCGCGCGGCTCGCCGCGATCAAGCCGGAAGAGCGCAAGGCCTTCGATATGCTCGGCCTCTTGAGCGCCAAGCCGGTGCTCTATGTCTGCAATGTCGAGGAGGCATCGGCGGACAAAGGCAATGCCTATTCGCAACAGGTGAAGGCGCGCGCGGCGGAGGAAGCCGCCGGCGCCGTCATTGTCTCGGCGGCGATCGAGAGCGAGATCGCGCTGCTGCCAGGGCCGGATCAAAAGGATTATCTGGAGGCGGTGGGGCTCGCGGAGCCCGGCCTCAACCGCGTCATCCGCGCCGGTTATGCGCTCTTGCATCTCATCACCTATTTCACCGTCGGACCCAAGGAAACCCGTGCCTGGACGATCGAGCAGGGCACTAAGGCGCCCCAGGCGGCGGGGGTCATTCACAGCGATTTCGAGAAGGGCTTCATCCGCGCCGAGACGATTTCCTTCGACGATTACGTCGCCTCGAACGGCGAAGCCGGTGCCCGCGAGGCGGGCAAATTCCGCCTCGAAGGCAAGGATTATGTCGTCGCCGACGGCGACGTCCTGCATTTCCGTTTTGCCAATTAAAGCCTCCGCGGCGCTCAGCCCTTCCAGGGCGAATGGCGGATCACGCTGCAAAAATTGCCGCGATGGAAATGCGCGTCCTTGTCAGCCAGCACATCGGCTTTCACATTGCCGAAGGTCGTCTCCGGCTTGTGCTTGATGCCGTCGTAGAAGGCCTGGATGATATCGTCCTTGAAATGCGGTGTGCGCGGATGCGCATGGACAACGGCATCGCGCTCGGCGTTGCCATATTCCGAATAGGCGAGACCGAGCACATCCATCTCGACGCCGGCCGTCAGCAGCGCCACGACCGGGTGCATATATTGCGGAATCCCCGGCGTCGTATGCAGTGCGATGGCGGTCCAGACAAGGTCGATGTCGCTTTGCGCGATGCCGTGACGCCGCAGAAAATCCCGCGCCGCATTGGCGCCGTCGACCTCGAACCGGTCGTGCTGGCTGGCGTGCTTATGCGTCAGCCCCATGTCGTGAAACATGGCGCCCGTATAGAGCAGTTCGGCATCGAAGCTGAGACCGCGCCGCTTCCCGGCGAGGGCGCCGAAATAATAGACCCGGCTCGAATGATGGAACAAAAGCGGCGATTCGGTATCGCGCACGAGTTCGGTCACTTCGCGAGCCAATTTGCTGTCGGGTATGCGCACGCCTGCGATGTCGAGTGCCATAGCGTCTCTCCTCTCTCGATGGCTTGCGCGCAGGGTAGAAGCCGCATACTCTGTCTGCAATTGACGTATTACGGCAAATTCTGCCAAAACCCGGCGCAAACGGACGCTGTTCATGGCTGCCGCCAGAGCCATTGCCATTCTCGCGCTTCCGGGCGTGCAATTGCTGGACGTTTCCGGCCCGCTCGACGTCTTCGCCGAGGCCAATGCGCAGGCGCGCAAGGAGGTCTATCGGCCCTTGGTCGTCGGCGTCAGCCTGGCGCCAGTTCGCAGTTCGTCGGGCGTGCGCCTCATGCCCGATCGGGTTGCCGGGCCGCCGCCTGACGAAAAGATTCATACTCTGCTCGTCGCCGGATGCCCGGATATCGCCGAGCGGCCGACCGACCCGGCGCTCATCGGATGGCTGCGCGCCGTCGCAACCGGCGCGCGGCGCTACGGCTCGGTGTGCAGCGGCGCTTTTTTGCTCGCCGCCGCCGGCCTGCTCGACGGGCGCCGGGTGACGACGCATTGGGCCGTCGCCGCGCGCCTCGCCGCCCGCTATCCCGCGGTCACGGTGGACGAGGACGCCATTCATGTGCGCGACGGACGGCTGCGCACGGCAGCAGGCGTCACCGCAGGGCTTGACCTTGCTTTGGCGCTGGTCGAGGAGGACCTCGGCCGTGACATTGCGATGAAGGTCGCAAGCCAGCTCGTCATGTTTTTCAAGCGCCCCGGCGGGCAGCGCCAGTTCAGCCGCGAGGGCGCCATTGTTCCGTCCGGGCGCTCGGCCTTGCAGGAGCTGCAGCGCTGGGTCATCGCCCATCCAGCCGCGGATCATAGCATCACCGCATTGGCCAAGCGGACAGAGCTGAGCCCGCGCCATTTCGCCCGGCTGTTCCGCGGCGAGGTCGGCGTGAGCCCCGCCGCCTGGGTCGAGAGCATCAGAATTGCCGCGGCGCGGCAGATGCTTGAATCCGGACGCGAGGCGCCGAAACAGGTCGCGGCGCGCTGCGGTTTTGCCGATGCCGATACGTTGCGGCGCGCCTTTTCGCGCCATGTCGGGGTGACCCCGGCCGAATATCGCAAGCGCTATGCGCAGGCGGCGCGTTGAGGTTAACCGCGCCGCCGCCTTGACGGCTCTTCGATCGCCGGTGCTAGATGGCCGCGCGGTTGGAGATCGGTCATGTGCGAGACATGCGGCTTTCCTTCGTCTAAGCACGGACTGGCGCTGCTGCGCCGCGATGTGCTCGCCTTCGGCCTCGGCGCCGCGGCGCTCTCTGCGGCACCCGCCTTCCTGGCGCCGGCTTTCGTGACATCGGCCTGGGCGAAAGAGCCGGGGCCGCCGCCGAAGCCGCAAAACGTCGTCTCGCCGGCTGAAGCGCTCGCACGGCTCAAGGCCGGCAATCAGCGCTATGTCGACGGCGTCGCGAAACGCCACGATTTCGTCGCCGAACGCGAGGCGCTCGTCGGCGGGCAGAATCCCTTCGCCGGGATTCTCAGTTGCGCGGATTCGCGTGTTGCGCCGGAATATGCGTTCGATACGTCGCGCGGCGATCTCTTCGTCGTTCGCGTCGCCGGCAATTTCGTCAACACCGACAATCTCGCAAGCTTCGAATATGCGGTGGCGGTGTTGAAGACGCCGCTGATCCTCGTGCTCGGGCATGAGTCCTGCGGCGCCGTCAAGGCCGCGATCGAGGCGGTCAAAGACAAGGCGACGTTCCCCGGCCACATCCAGGATCTGACGACAAGCCTCGCGCCGGCGGTGACAGCGGTTCTCGATCGGCCCGGCGACCTTCTCGAAAATGCGACGCAGGAAAATGTCCGCCGCAATGTCGAAGCGCTGAAGGCCGCGACCCCGGTACTCAGCGCCGCCGTCGCCGAACAGCGCCTCGCGGTCGCCGGCGGGATTTATCGGCTCGCAACCGGCGAAGTCGAGATCATCGCGTAAACGTGAACGGTCCGTTCCCGCAGGGTTTCGGTTTTTTCCGCAGCCGCTATAAGCGACGCGATGACATCGATTATGTCCGGTAGGGCCGGCGTTCGTTCGGGCGGTGGCGTATTTCTCGACGGCTTGGCGTCGATCGGCATGACCTTCCTAGGGATGCGACTCTTTCCCAGCTTGCGCACGGTCGAGACGTTGGAATAGCGGAAGGGCATGAAGGTGACGGCTTCGATTTTGGCGGCTCTGGGCTTCGTTGCGATGGGCAAACCGGCCCAGGCGGCCGCCGTATGGCCCGACACGTTTCGCGGCCGGCTCGAAGCCTGGGCCCTGATCGAGACCTTGAACGCGACTTTGCTTGCCTCGAACAGCGCGACCAAGACGCTCGAAGCCTGGTGCGGGACGCATCACATGGCCAAAGATGCCGTGCTGCATGCACGCTTGCGCCGCGATGTGCACAAGCCGATCACGCCGGAGCAGCGCGCCCGGCTCAAGATCGGAGCGGACGAGCCCGTGATCTATCGCCGCGTCGATCTCGCCTGCGGCGACTATGTCCTGTCGCAGGCGGACAATTGGTATGTGCCGGGGCGCCTGCAACCGGCGATGGAAAAGGCGCTCGAGACGAGCGACGTTCCGTTCGGCCGCGCTATCCAGACTCTGCATCCGCGCCGCCAGACCTTTGGCGTCGATGTGCTGTGGAAACCCTTGCCGGACGGCTGGGAACTGACCCCGCCGCCCGATCATCTCGGCGCAAATCTGACGATCCCGCCGGTGCTCTTCGAACATCATGCCATCGTCTATTCCGCCGACGGCCGGCCGATCTCGGAGGTCGACGAGCATTATACGAGCGCGATCCTCGATTTTCTCCACGCGAAGTGAGCGCGATGTTCCGGCACCGGATCGTTGCGGTCGCCGGCGCCGTCTTGCTCGTTCTCATTGCCGCCAGCGGCTTCTGGTGGCTGCACCGGGTCAATCATCGCGACGATCTCTGGCATCACGTCAATGACGAATGCGTGCCGGATCAGACGGCGCATGGCGATCCGGCGCCTTGCGCGTTCGTGGCGCTCGGCCAAGGTGTGGCGCGCGGCTTTGCGGTCTACAAGGACCGCGTCGGCGCGACGCAATTTTTATTAATCCCGACGCGGAAAGTTTCAGGGATCGACGATCCCGATCTGTTATTGCCCGGCGGCCCGAATTACTGGGCGGCGGCCTGGCAGGCGCGCGCCTATGTCGAAAAGGCGGCGAAGCGCAACATTCCCTGGGATGCTATCGCGCTTGCAATCAATTCCGCATTGGCGCGCAGCCAGGATCAGTTGCATATCCACATCGATTGCGTTCAGCCCGATGTGCGGGCGGCGCTCATCAAACATATGAACGAGATCGGCACGCGCTGGACGCCGTTTCCGGTCGAATTGCACGGCCTGCCTTACCTGGCACGGCGGCTCGCGGCGACCGATCTCGTGACGCAGGACCCGTTCAAGCTGCTGGCGCGCGACGTGCCCGGCGCGGCGCAGGATATGCGCGATGAAACCTTGGCGCTTGTCGGCGCCGATTTCGGCAGCGGCGAAAAAGGCTTCGTTCTGCTCGCAGGGCATGCTGATCTCGCCAAGATGCGCTTTACGCATGCCGCCAACCTGCTCGATCACGCCTGCAGGCTGCTTCGAGCGAATTAGCCCGCCGCCTGCGTCACGAGCTTGGTGACGAGATAGGCGTCCATCGCCTCGGGGCCGCCTTCGCTGCCGTAGCCGCTGTCCTTGACGCCGCCGATCGGCAATTCGGGCGAACTCAAATGCGAATCGTTGATCGCTACCATGCCGGCTTCGATCTGGCGCGCCAGCGCGTCGGCTGTCGCCGCGGATGAGGTGAAGGCGTAGGAGGCAAGACCATAGGCCAGCCGGTTTGCTTCTGTGATTGCCTCCTCGAACGTCTCGAAGGCATTGACCAGCGCGATCGGCCCGAACGGTTCCTCATTCATCGCCCGCGCATTCGTCGGTACATGCGCAAGCACCGTCGGCGCAAAGAAATAACCCTTGTTGCCGAGGCGATGACCGCCGGTCACGAGCTTGGCGCCGTTTTCGACCGCGTCAGCGACGAAGGTCTCGAGCGCCGCGATGCGGCGCGGATTGGCCAGCGGGCCGATGTCGGTAGCGGGGTCCGCTCCATCGCCGATTTTCATCGCCTGCGCCGCCGCGGCGAAGCGCGTCAGAAAGCTCTGGTAGACATCGCGCTGGACGAGGAAGCGCGTCGGTGCGGTGCAGGCTTGGCCGGCATTGCGGAATTTGCGGGCGAGGAGCACGCGCAGCGCGACATCGAGGTCCGCATCGGCAAAGACGATCGCCGGCGCATGGCCGCCAAGTTCCATCGTTGCGCGCTTCATATGCGCGCCGGCGAGGGCGGCAAGCTCTTTGCCGACGGCGGTCGAGCCGGTGAAGGAGATCTTGCGGATCGCCGGATGCGGAATGAGATATTGGGAAATCTCTGCCGGCACGCCGAAGACGAGATTGACCACGCCCGGCGGCACGCCCGCATCGGCTACGGCGCGGATGAATTGTGCGGGCGAACCAGGCGCTTCCTCGGGCGCCTTGACGATCATGGAACAGCCGGCCGCCAGCGCCGCGCCGAGCTTGCGGGCGATCTGGTTGATCGGAAAGTTCCAGGGCGTGAAGGCGGCGACCGGACCGACCGGCTCCTTCAACACGAGATTGGTAATGTCCGGCGCGCGCGCCGGCACGGTGCGGCCATAGGCGCGGCGCGCCTCGTCCGCAAACCAGTCGAGCGTATCGGCGGCAACGCCGATCTCGACTTTGGCTTCCTTGAGCGGCTTGCCTTGCTCGCCCGTCATGATCACGGCGATGGATTCGATCCGCTCGCGCAGCAAAGCCGCGGCGCGGCGCAAAATCTTGCCGCGCTCGAACGCCGACGTGTCACGCCAGGCGGCAAAGCCCTTTTGCGCGGCCGAGAGCGCGGCATCGAGGTCGGCCGTCTCCGCCCGCGCTACCGTGCCGATCACCTCTTCCGTCGCCGGATTGATCACTTCGAGACGGCGGCCCGCCGCGCCGGCCTGCCATCGGCCATCGATATAAAGCAGAACGTCCATACGACTCTTTCGCTGCGGCGCCTTTAGAGCATGTTCCGAAAAAGTTGCACGACTTTTTCGGCGAAAGGCCATGCTCCAACATGATGACTTGGCGCGATTTCTGCCGGGCGGATGCTTCCGTCCGGCCGGAAAGCGCGCTGGCCGCCGGGGGGTCTGCGCTGCATATAGTATGAGCCGGGGCGTTTCGCCGCCTGAATCGTGCGTAACGTGGCAAGGATCCGGTTTTCCGGAGTGGTCCCGCTCATAATCCGGTCATGGCGCGAAGGAGGCCTTCAGCGGCGCGACGGACTGCGGCAGGACTTGATCCGATCGGGCGCCTGCGAGCCAGGTGGCGGCGGCGGCGCGGCCGTGATCGCGGAGCGTCTTGAGGAAGGTCCAATCGAGATTGGTGGCATTGGCTTCGGCGAGGCCGTCGAACGTCTCTTCCGCGGCGATCTGATGGATCGCGAGCCGGCGCAGCTTGCGGCCTTCGCTCGACAGCAGGCCCGAGAGGTGTTGGCTGCGGCCGATACGGCGTTCGAGGGTTTCGAGCTCGGCCTGGAGCGACGCATTGAAGGTGATCTGGTCGAGCCGGCGCAGGATTTCGCGCGCGCTCGTCGGCGTCTCGGCGCTGAGCAGGGGGGTGATTCGCACGATCAGCAGGTCCGCGACTGCGCTGGCGGAGACAAGATCGAGCAGCGGCGGATTGGCTGAATAGCCGCCGTCCCAATAGGCGACCTCGTCGATCGTCACCGCATGGTGGTAGAGCGGCAGGCAGGCGGAGGCGAGGACGGCCTCGGCATTGATCTCGCTGCCACGGAAGATGTGCGCGCGCCCGTCGGCGACGCGCGTCGCGGCGACAAGCAGTTCGACCGGCGAAGCAAACTTCAGTCGTTCGAAATCCACTTCCTCGTTCAACAGCACGCGCAGCGGATTCACATCGAGCGGATTATATTGATAGGGTGAGAGCAGGCGTGTGAAGAGCGAAAAGGTGCCGGCTGCTCCGCCGGGCGCGAAATGCGCCGTCACGCCAAACGGGCCGAAGGCGGCCGTGCGGCTCAGCCGCTCCCAGAAACGGGCGAGTTTTTCGCGCGCCGCGTCGCGCCCTCCGGCTGCGAGACCATCGGCGAGAAGCACCGCGTTGAAGGCCCCCGCCGATGTGCCGCTGACCGTGTCGAAGTCCATCTCGCCCGATTCGAGCAGGCGATCGAGTACGCCCCAGGTGAAGGCGCCGAACGAGCCGCCGCCCTGCAGGGCCAATGACAGACGCGGCGGCGGCCAAGCGCCATTGTGGCGACCGAAGGCCGTCTCCAATGTCTGCCCCAATGTATCGAAGAGGTTCATTCCTGCGCTCCGCATTTCTCGCGGACCGCGCATCCCATTGCCGGGGCGACGGTCCGCGCCGAACGCTCCATATAGTGCATTGCAATATGGATTGCGATGGTGCGCAAATGTCTCAATATATGTGGAATTCACATGACGTTACGAGATCCATAGGGTAATTCATGTGGCAAATCTTGGCACATTTCTGTGCAATGCAGCATAAGTCTTTGATATCGGCATGTTTTGGTTAAAGGCTCGCTTGCGCGCGCCCGACATGGCGTCGCCAAGCGTCCCGGCCTATGGTAGCGGCACGCCCGACCTTTTGAGCCATTCTCGCGTCATGTCCCTGCACAATCGTCCGGTGAAAGCCGGAGACCATGTCTTTCTCGTCGACGGATCGTCGTTCATTTTCCGCGCCTATTTCCAGTCGATTCGGCAAGATGCGAAGTACAATTACCGTTCGGATCGATTGCCGACCGGCGCGGTGCGGCTCTTCTGCAACAAGCTCTTTCAGTTCGTGCGCGAAGGCGCGGCCGGCCTTCAGCCGACGCATCTTGGCATCATCTTCGACAAATCGGAGAATTCGTTTCGCCGCGAGATCTATCCGCCCTACAAGGCCAATCGATCCGAGCCGCCGGAAGATTTGATTCCGCAATTTCCGCTGATGCGCGCCGCCGTGCGCGCCTTCGGCCTCGTGCCGATCGAGCAGGATCGCTACGAGGCGGACGATCTCATCGCGACTTATGCCTGCGAAGCGCGGGCACGCGGCGCCGATGTGCTCATCATCTCCGCCGACAAGGACTTGATGCAGCTCATCCGGGACGGCGTCGCAATGTATGATCCGGCTTCCGGCGAAGCCGGCGCCAAGGGCGCGCGCGAAGAGCGGCGCATCGGTCTTGCCGAAGTGCAGGATTATTTCGGCGTGCCGCCGGAGAAGGTCATCGACGTGCAGGCGCTCGCCGGCGATTCGACCGACAATGTGCCGGGCGCGCGCGGCATCGGCGTCAAGACCGCGGCGCAGCTCATCAATGAATATGGCGATCTCGACACACTGCTGGCGCGGGCCGGCGAAATCAAGCAGCCGAAGCGCCGCGAAATCCTGACTGCGCCGGAAAGCGTCGAACTCATCAAAATTTCAAAACAGCTTGTCACGCTCGACTGCAACGTCGCGCTCGACGTGCCGCTCGATGATCTGGGTCTGGAGCCGCCCGACGGCAGGACGCTCGTCGGCTTCATGAAGGCGATGGAATTCACCACCATTACCAAGCGCGCAGCGGAGATCTATGGCGTTGCCGGAGACACGATCGAAGCCGATCCGGCTTTCGTCGGCCCGGCGGGCTGGCGCGGCCGCGACGGCGCGGTCATCGAAACCGTCGAGGCGATCGAGCAAGCCGAGGAGAAGATCGAGGAAGCGGCACCCGCCCTATCCGGCCCGCGCAAGAACGCGCGCTATGGCGAGGCGCCGCAGCGCCAGATCGCGCCATCCGGCCCTGCCGAACTTGCCGCCGCACGCGCAGCCTTGGCGCTCGTCACGCCGTTCGATCGCAGCGCCTACAAGACGGTCACGGATCTCGCCGCGCTCGATGCTTTGATCGCCGCGGCCTTCGATGCCGGGCGTGTCGCGATCGATACCGAGACCTCGTCGCTCGACCCGATGCAGGCCGAGCTTGTCGGCATTTCGCTTTGCGTCACGGACGGGCAGGGCGCCTATGTGCCGCTGCGCCATCGCGGCGAAGGCGCCGGCGATCTCTTCGGCGGCGATGCGCTCCTGCCGGGGCAGCTTCCGGCAGACGAGGTGCTCGCGCATCTGAAGCCGCTGCTTGAATCCGAAAGCGTCGTGAAAATCGCCCATAACGCCAAGTTCGACGCGCTCGTCTTC
Source organism: uncultured Methylovirgula sp. (assembly GCF_947646745.1). Taxonomy (NCBI): domain Bacteria; kingdom Pseudomonadati; phylum Pseudomonadota; class Alphaproteobacteria; order Hyphomicrobiales; family Beijerinckiaceae; genus Methylovirgula; species uncultured Methylovirgula sp. The sequence goes on from NZ_CANSHK010000053.1 coordinate 10,962, forward strand.
CGGCAGCACGGTATTTTTATGCGGCCGCTCGACGACACCTTGCTGCTCTCCTATGTGCTCGACGCCGGCCTCACCGATCACGGCATGGATGTGCTGAGCGAGAAATTCTTCCGCCATAAGCCGCTCGCTTTCGGCGAGGTTGCAGGCTCCGGCCGCAGCTTCATCGGCTTTGCCCGTGTGCCGATCGATAAGGCGACGGAATATTCGGCCGAAGATGCCGATGTGACGCTGCGGCTCTGGAACGTGCTGAGGCCGCGCTTGCCGGCCGAGCGTATGAGCCAAGTCTATGAGACCTTGGAACGGCCGATGGTCGAGACTTTGGCGCGCATGGAAGCGCGCGGGATCTCCATAGACCGGGCGATGCTTTCGCGCCTTTCGGGTGAATTCGCGCAGGATATGGCGCGTCTCGAAGCGGCGATCTTCGAACTCGCCGGCGAGAGCTTCAACCTCGGCTCGCCAAAGCAATTGGGCGATATTCTGTTTGGCAAAATGGGTCTGCCCGGCGCGAGGAAAACCGCGACCGGCGCCTGGTCGACCGCCGCCGGCGTGCTCGAAGATCTGGCCGAGGAGGGCAATCAATTCGCCGCGCGCATTCTCGATTGGCGCCAGCTTGCGAAGCTCAAATCGACCTATACCGACGCGCTGCCGGGCTATGTCAATCCGCGCACCCACCGCGTGCATACGTCCTACGCGCTCGCCGCGACGACGACGGGCCGGCTCTCCTCGTCCGAACCCAATTTGCAGAACATTCCCGTGCGGACCGAGGCCGGACGCAAAATCCGCCGCGCCTTCATCGCGGCGCCGGGACACAAGCTCGTCTCGGCGGATTATTCGCAGATCGAGTTGCGGCTTTTGGCGCATATCGCCGACATTCCGCAATTGCGCCAGGCCTTCGCCGACGGCCTCGATATTCATGCCATGACAGCCTCGGAAATGTTCGGCGTGCCGGTCGAAGGCATGCCGCCGGACGTGCGCCGCCGTGCCAAGGCGATCAATTTCGGCATCATCTACGGCATTTCGTCGTTCGGCCTCGCCAACCAGCTCGGCATTCCGCGCGAGGAAGCGGGCGCCTACATCAAGCAATATTTCGAGCGCTTCCCCGGCATACGCGCCTATATCGACGGGACGAAGAGCGTCGCCCGCGCGCAAGGCTATGTGACGACGATTTTCGGCCGCAAATGTCATTATCCGCGCATCACCGCCTCGAATCCGTCGGAGCGCGCCTTCAATGAGCGCGCCGCGATCAATGCGCCGATCCAGGGCTCCGCTGCCGATATCATCCGCCGTGCCATGGTGCGGATGGATGCAGCATTGGCGAAGGCGGGTCTTTCCGCGCAAATGCTGTTGCAGGTGCATGACGAACTCGTCTTCGAAGTGCCGGATGCCGAGGTCGAGCCGACGATCGCTCTCGTGCGCAAAGTGATGGAAGACGCGCCGCATCCGGCGGTGCAGCTCTCGGTGCCTTTGCAGGTCGAGGCCAAGGCGGCGCAGAACTGGGACGAGGCGCATTGAACCAAGCCGCACCGCCCTTTTGGGTCGCGCTGCCTTTCGCCGGCCTGCTGCTGTCGATTGCGCTTGGGCCTCTTCTCGCGCGGCGGCTCTGGCATGTGCATTACGGCTGGGCGGCGGCGGCCTGGGCGGGTCTCGCTCTCGCCCTCATGCTCGCGACCGAAGGCGCCGGCGCGACACGGACGGCGCTCGCGGCCACAATGTTCGAAGATTATCTGCCCTTCATCCTGATGCTTTTTGCGCTTTACGCGACCGCGGGCGGCGTCGTGGTTTCGGATTTCGATCGCGCGACGCCGCGGCTCAATACGCTGCTGCTGGCGCTCGGAACCGTCGCCTCAGGATTGATCGGCGCGACAGGCGCCTCGATGATTCTCATCCGCCCGCTGCTTCAGGCGAATGCCAAGCGGCACTATAAAGCGCATGTCGTCATCTTCTTCATCTTTCTCGTCGCCAACATCGGCGGCGTGCTCACGCCGCTCGGCAATCCGCCGCTCTTCTTCGGCTTTCTGTCCGGCGTCGATTTCTTTTGGCCGTTGCGCACATTGTGGCCGCATCTCCTGCTGACCGCCGTGTTGGTGCTCGGCATATTCTATTTGATCGATCGTTATTTCACGCAGCGGGAATTGAAGTTGCACGGCGGGGCGACCGGCAATGGCGAAATGCCGTATCTCGCCATTCGCGGCCTGCCCAATCTCGCGCTGATATTAGCCGCGGTCTGCATCATTCTGCTCAGCGCCGTTTGGCATCCGGGCATCGCCTTCGATGTCTTTGGCGCGAAGCTAGAACTGCAAAATATTCTGCGCGACGGGGCGCTGGCCATCATCGGCCTCGTTTCGCTCGCCATCACGCCGGAGGCCGATCGCGCCGCCAATCATTTCTCCTGGGAGCCGCTCGAAGAAGTCGCCAAGCTTTTTGCCGCGATCTTCGTCACGATCATTCCCGTCATGCAGATGCTCGCCGCGAATTCGCACGGGCCGTTCGCGTCCGTCATCGCGCTTTTGCAGCACGCCGACGGCCGTCCGAACAACGCCGCCTATTTCTGGGCGTCGGGGCTCCTCTCGTCGTTCCTCGACAACGGACCGACGTATCTCGTCTTCTTCACTGCCGCAGGCGGGCATGCGGCAACGCTGATGGGGCCGCTGACCAAGACCTTGGAGGCGATCTCCGTTGGCTCGGTCTTCATGGGGGCGCTGACCTATATCGGCAATGCGCCGAATTTCATCATCTACGCTTTGGCGCGCCGCGGGCGCGTCGATATGCCGGGATTCTTCGGCTATATTCTCTGGTCCGTCGCGATCCTGGTGCCGGTGTTCATCCTGGTTACGGCAATTTTTTTCCGCTAGGGCGAGGCGGTCATTCCGCCTTGTCCTCTTTCAACTCGTGCCTCATCATCAGCGGCACTTGCGCGAGCGTGAAGAGGAAGATCAGGATCACGACGCCAGGGAATTTGAACGCCACCCAGACATTGTTCGATTGCGTGCGCCAGATGACCTCGTTGAGGATCGCGAGCGCAAGGAAGAACAGGCCCCAGCGCAGCGTCAGGATGCGCCAGCCTTCCTCGGTCAGCGGCATGGCATTGTCGAGAACCACTTCGAGGATCGGCTTTTTCAGATAGAGGCCGCCGAGCAAAGCGAGGCCGAAGACGGCATAAAGGATTGTCGGCTTCATCTTGATGAAGCGCGGGTCCTGAAAATAGATCGTCAGCGCGCCGAAGATCACGACCAGGATCGCGGTGACAAGCGGCATGACCGGCAGACGGCGTATTTGCGCGTAAGATACCGCGAGGGCGATCAGCACCGCGGGGATCAGCACCGCGGTTGCGGTGAAAAGCCCGGCATTCTCGCCGACGAGCAGATGCGCCGGCAGGACAAGATGCGCATAGGGCGCGAAAAGCTTCGGCCGCGCATTGGCGAAAAAGAAAAGGATCAGCGGCCCGAGTTCGAGCGTCATTTTCAACCAGGGCGACGTGGCCGGCTTGGCGGCGGCGGGCTTCTCTTTAATTTCTGTCATTGGGGTCCAATGCTCATTCGTCGAGCCCGGCGATGGCGCGGGCAAAATCGCGTGCGGTGAAGGATTCAAGATCGTCGGCGCCTTCGCCGACGCCGATGAAATGGATCGGCAAGTCGAATTTTTCGGCGATGGCGACAAGGATGCCGCCACGTGCCGTACCGTCGAGCTTGGTCATCACAAGGCCGGTGACCCCCGCGGCACGGCCGAAGATCTCGACCTGGCTCAGCGCGTTCTGGCCGACGGTCGCGTCGAGCACGAGCAGAACCGCGTGCGGCGCCTCGGGGTCGAGCTTCTTCATCACCCGGATGATTTTCTCGAGTTCGGCCATCAGTTCGGTGCGGTTCTGCAGCCGCCCGGCCGTATCCATAATCAGTAGATCGGCGCCCTTTTCTCGCGCGGCCTTCAAGGCGTCGAAGCCGAGGCCGGCGGCGTCGCCGCCGCTCTCGCGCGCGATGACCTCGCAGCCGAGCCGGGCGCCCCAGATGCGCAATTGCTCGATCGCGGCGGCGCGGAACGTATCGCCCGCAGCGAGCACGACCTTAAGCCCGTCGCGCGAAAATTTGGCGGCGAGTTTGCCGATGGTCGTCGTCTTGCCGGAGCCGTTGACGCCGATGACGAGAATGACGAAGGGCCGCTTGCTCCGATCGATTTCGAGCGGCCGGGCGAGCGGGCCGAGCACTTTCTCGATTTCGGCGGCGAGAATGTCTTTCACCTCGCCGGCGCTGACGTTTTTGTCGTAGCGGCCCTTGCCGACCGCCTCGGTGATCCTGAGCGCCGCCGTGGCGCCGAGATCGGCGCGGATCAACACGTCTTCGAGATCTTGCAGTGTGTCGGCATCGAGCTTGCGCTTCGAGAAGATGTCGCTGATGCTGCCGCCGATCGCTTGCGACGAGCGCGAGAGACCCTGTTGCAGCCGCTGCCACCACGAGCGCTTCGGCGCGGCCTCGACGGCCTCTGTGGGTAGGGGGGCCGCGGGCGGCGCGGCAGGCTCAGCCTCGGGCGGGGGCGCCGCCTGCGTCACCGTGTCGGCAGCCGCACTGTCAGGGCGCGCGGCCGCCTCCTGACGGCCACGCAGCCGGTCGAAAAAGGAGCGCTTTGCGGCTCCCGGCTTCTCTGCATCCGCCAATTTACACCCAATTCCGCGGCCTCGGCTGCG
>NZ_CANSHK010000054.1:0-15434 GCF_947646745.1 uncultured Methylovirgula sp.
GGTTTTCGGTTGAATGCGATGCGACCGAATAGGTCAAAGTACGTCAAGGCGATCCTCCATGACCGTCCCCAGATCTAGCGTCGCCATGCGCACTGCCGAGGAGATCATCGAGGTCCTTCGGCTGGCGCCGCATCCGGAAGGCGGCTATTTTCGCGAGACCTTTCGCGACGCGCCCTCGGTCGGAGGCCGCGCGGCCTCGACCGCGATCTATTATCTGTTGACGCGCGGCCAGCAGTCGCATTGGCACCGCATCGACGCTGCCGAAATCTGGCATTGGTATGCCGGCGCGCCGTTGCGCCTGTCGATCAAGGAGCTCGAGAAGGTTTCGGTGCATCGTCTCGGCCCCGATGTTTTCAACGCGGAGGCGCCGCAGATCGTCGTGCCACCGCTCGCCTGGCAGAGCGCCCAGTCGCAGGGTGAGTGGACGCTCGTCGGCTGCACGGTCGCGCCCGGTTTCGAGTTCGGCAAATTCGAAGTGGCGCCGCCGGGCTGGCGCCCTTAGGGTAAGCTATGTTCCAATCTTTCCAATCGCCCCAATCGCTTGATGACATCGTCCATGTCATTCAGGTTGCGCTGACGCCGGTTTTTCTCTTGTCCGGCGTTGCCTCGCTGCTTGCCGTTTTCGCGACCCGCTTGGGCCGGGTGGCAGACAAGGTCGATGCTTTGACCGATGCTTTGGACAGCGCGTCGGAGGCCGAGAGCGCGCAGATTCTGGTCAGGCTCGGCTATCTGCGCGGTCGTTCGAATGCGCTCGACGCTGCGGTCGTCCTCGGCGCTCTCGCCGGCGTCTCGACCAGCGTCGCCGCGCTTCTGCTGTTCGTCAGCACGTTGCGGAACGCCGCCGGATCGATGCCGATGTTCTTCGCCTTCGGCGCGGCCCTTGTCTTCACCATCGGCGCTTTGAGCGCCTTCCTCATCGAAATGCTCATGGCGAGCCGCGGAATTCGCGCACAAGTCGCCGCGGAAAAGGCGCGGCAAGACGAAGCCGAGCCCGAGCGCGCGCCCGAACCGCCCGGCCACGGCCTCGGTCTCAGCGAGGCGCAAGATGGGCCGGATGGCTCAGGCGGCGGGATCGATTAGTCGGTCAGAGCCGCAGGGTTTGCATCGGCCGTCGGCGCTTTATCCTTGCTCGAGGGGCAGGTCCTTCGTCAGCCATTGCGCGAGATCCGACGCCTCGTTGTCGGGAAAAATATACGACAGCCAGCCCAATCCAGGATCGCGCACAAGCAGCATGCGGCCTTCTGAATAGCGCACATCGGGCGTCTGCCAGGCGGGATCGACAACGGGATCGATCGCATTTTCGTCCGGCTCGGAGGCAACAGGCTGAACGAGAAGCGCGCGATTCTTGCCAAGGTCTCGAATGAGGCTTTCCGTCTCGGCGGGCGAAAGGACTACGCTACCGGTCGGTGCGCCGTTGAGCCAGGCTTCGAGAATGATGTTTAGCTTGGCGACGTCGACATGGACCTTGATCTCAGTTTTATCGGTCATCCTTCGCATCCTTTGGTGATATCGCCGCGCCTCTCAGCGCGGTGCGGTCGAAGCCGCTAACTTGTCTGTAGAATGGCGCTGACGAGATAGAGTAGCAGGGCAAATCCAAGAAGCGCCAGCAGGACCGATAGGGTGAGATCGAGGCGGCCGCTTGGCGCAAGCTTGATATCCGGCGCGTCGATTTCTTTTTCCGTGCGAAAGAATCGCAGCGTAGCGATGATGATCATCGCCAGTCCGATGACGACAAATAAGATTCCGATGAGGTTGGCCGCGCCGGTGTGCGCGGGCGGAGCCGCATGCGGCATATCGCGCGCCGCAAATCGTAAAAACAAATCAAAGCGTTCGATCAGAAAACCAAACGCCACAACGGCGATGGCGGTTCGGACCCAGGCGAGAAACGTCCGTTCGTTCGCTGCGTGGTCGCTGTAGCGGTTGATCATCGTGCCTCATTTCTCATCAGCGGCCTGCATCGAGCCAGCCGGACGTCGCCGACGGCGAAAATGCCGGCAGCGAGCGTCGCGCCTGGGGAGCCGCCGCGAGCGGCGATGGCGCCGAATCGTCAAGGTTTTTGGTTGAGCCAGGAATTACGGAAGGTAGAATACGCCAAACAGCAATAAAAATACGGCAAGGCCAAAATGAAGCTCTTGACGCGAGTCGAATGTCGATCCGGAAACGATCGAGATCAGCTTCGTCAGAATGAAAGCAGAGAAAATTGCGGCGACAATCCACTCGGAAATGTCGTTTGAAAGCAATTCTCTGGCCGGGTTCAAAATAACGTCCCAAAACATTGCGGGACCCTCAAAATAATGAAGCAACGCTAGGGTAGACTCGTTGATCAAATGCGAAGCTGACGCTTAAATTCGTAGCGGCTTGATCAAAGCGCGATCCTGCTGCAATGCGGAAAGCGCGGCGAACCCGACAGTCCGAAGACGCGCGCCCAGAACGAAATGAGGGCATGACGCGTTGAATAGCGGAAGGCGACTGGAGATCGTGCGATGCCCATGACCGCCCAAGACGTTATCGCTGTCCTCGGCCCGATCGATGAGACCAAAATCACAGAAATTATAGCGACTGGCGCGACGCCCGCCGATTTGGCGGAAGCATGGGCGTGGATCAACAATGACGAGGCGTTGATAAACGAAGGCCGTCCGCTTCCCAGTGGAAAGGTCGCCGAACTTTGCGCGCTGCTCGATGAACCCGACGAGGATGCCGGCTTGGCCTAGCGGGAAGGCGGCAATGGTTTGATTTCAGCGAGAAGCGGCGGCTTGGCGGTTTGTTAGAATCTTAACCACTTTGTTCGAAACTCGGCGCCAAAGCAATTGAGCTTTGAGGGGGGCGTCATGGAATTCGCCTTGCTTCTGCTGACGATTCTGCTCAGCGCGACATGCGCCGGACTCGTCACGCATCGATTAAACATAAGCAAAGAACGTCTTTCCTTCCGAGTGCGAAAGGCGGAGGACGTTTACTGTACGGCGGAACAGTTAGAAGATGTCTTGAACAATTTCTTCGCCGATAGTTATTCTCTCGTTAATCACTGTTTACCCCGCGAGAACGAAGCCGACGCCAAGATTGGCGAGGCGGTCGGCCAACATTTCTCCCGGCTGAAGATGCTAATCGGCTTCTACTTTCCGGGCCTGCGGCCGAGCCTCTCGCGCGTAACGTCAGCGGCGGCCAGCGCCTATGGCGCTTTGCAGGCCTACAACAAGGCACCCCGCGAGGAGAAAGAGCCGCTCGCCGAAATCCTCGATGTCTCGGTCGTCGAGATGAAAGAGGCGTTCGAGGCGATGAAGGAAAATATTCTGACCGTCGGCGCCAAGGAGCACGTTGGGCGGAGGCTCGTGTTTTTGAACCGATCTCAAAAGGCGATGCGTTCGAGCCGAGTGATGCCGGTTGCCGTCTAAATGATTGCCGCCGTCCAATTCGATTGATCGAGGCCGCCAGATGCGGCGGCCTCGTGAAACTCATTCTTTAACGGCGATGCCCCTTTAACGGCAATGCACGCGCCCGTAAGGCCCGCGCCAGCAGCCGTTGTAGAAATGCCAGCCCGGTCCACGCCAATAAGGTCCGCGCCACGGCGCGTTTGGCCGGCAGCCTCCATAAGGGCCGCGGTGGAATCCGAGACCGCAACCGCCGGCCGTAAGAATGATCGGTGCCGAGGATGCGCTGTCGGTGTCAGGAGACATCGGCATGGCTTGCACGTTTGAAGCTGCGAACATCAACGCCGCCGCGGCCGAACAAGATAAGATCAGTCTATGCATGAAATTTCTCCGGATCGATTTGAGAACTCTGAGCACGGGACACCCTTGGTTTCAATTCGCTGAGATCTTACCAGCGATGCCATCCCCACCGATGCCATCCCCAAGGACGATGCCACCCCCATCCCCAGGGACGATGCCAGCCGCCGTAGTAATACGCGCCCCAGCCGGGACCATTGGGGACGCAACGACCCCACGGATTGGGATGCCAACCAGGGCCGCAACCCCAAGCGACTTGTTCCACCGGCGCAATGGCGGCAGGTAGCGTCGTGTTTGCAGGCATAGCCGCGGAAACATCGATCGAAGCCATCGTCGCGCCGACGATCAATCCAACCATGCTCGCGACTCGAAGCGTAGGTCTCATACCACTCTCCCGCTGACGTTGAGATTTGGAGTGTTTTGCGTGGCGAACCCGCCAGCGCTGCGTCTTTAAACGCGAGGCGCCGTGCAATCCGTCGCCGTCTGTCCAAATTTTAATGTCGATTCGGCAGATTTCGGACGAGCCCTTCGGCGAGCAATTCACGGATTTGCGGCGAACTCTCCGCCGCGAATTGGACTATGCGTTGTTCGAGCTTGGTGCGAATGGCGACGTCGGCTGCGCGCGCGCGATCGAGCGCCGCGAGAAGCGCCACCGTATCGAGTTTCGGCTGTTGCAAAAGATTCGCGGCCTCCCGCCGGGCTTGCCGCCTCTCGACGACTGTTTGATGAAGATCGCGCCAGGCATCACGCAGCGCCTGATGGAGCGTATCGCGCTCCGGTTCCGGCAACTGCCGGCTCGCCGCCTGCAAGGTGTCCGGGAGGCGGGGTTTACGCAGCTCTAACCATGCCGTGCCGCCGATCAATGCCCCAAGCAGAAACACGTTGAGGACAATCGAAATGGCGAGAGGAATACGGGAACTGGACACGATCTAATCCTCTTCCTCGAGCGAGGTTGAATCCGAAGCGACATCTCCGAAGGCGGTCGTTTCCGCGCCGGCGGAATCATGTTTGAGAGAAGAATAGACCGATGGCGCAATGAGCGTCGCCGTGATCATTCCGGCGATCACCCCAGCGAAACCGACGCCGGCGAGACCGATCCGCCATCGCACGGCGTGTTTCTTTCTGAATGTTTCCGTCGCTTGCCGGAGGACCTGCGCGCGCAGGTTCACAGAGGGCGGCGCAACCGTGTGAGAGTCGAGCAAGGCATCGAGTTGGTTCGCGCGGCGCAGGATCGCCTCGCCCTGCGCGGTTTCGCCAAACGCTGCTGCGGCCGCGCGCTCGGCCTCGGGCCAGCGGCTCATCTGCGCGCCGAAAGCCTCAACCAGCGCAGCGAAGCGCTCGGATGTCATGGCGGCCATATCCTCACCCATTGTCTGCATCCTTCATGAGGATGGACCTCAGTGCGCGTCGTCCGCGCGCAAGCAGGCTCTCCAGGGCGTCGACGCTGACGTCCATGACCGCGGCTGCCTCGATATTCGACAGCCCTTGATAATAGGTCAGGATGACCGCTTCGCGCTGGCGTTCGCCAATCCCTTGCAGAGCCTTCTCCACGCGGCTGCTCACCTCTTCGCTTTGCCCGACATCGGCGTGCTGGTTGTCGATCAGTTCAAGCGTCGCGTTGGCCGGTGTCTCCTTGCGGCGTCGTAGCCGATCGTAGCAGAGGTTGAGCGTGACACGATGAATCCACGTATCAAATCGTGCTTTTCCCGATTGCCAGCGCGAGGCGTTCCGCCAGACCCGCAAAAACAGCTCCTGAGCGACGTCCTCGGCTTCTACCTGATCCCCCAACATGCGGGTCGCCAGCGCAAGCACGCGCGGCAGCTTGCGTCCGATCAAGCTTTGGATTGCCGCCGCGTCGCCGGATGCGACGCGACGCATGAGATCCGCGTCCGGATCTGAACTCATAGATCGATGGTCCTCGAGCATTATGGAGCATCATCGTCTTTGAATATCGGCATTTATCAGTCCGGCCGCGCCGGATCTCGACCCGGTCGAGACGCGCATCGTCTCTTGCCCGGTATCGCCGCAAACACATCGGTCGATAATTCCTGCCGGGATAGGGGAACTCCCCATCCGCAAGGCTCCGTACGAGAGAACGAATGCGACCGGAATGACCGAATCATGAAGCATGGCGAGGCTCTGCAGCAGGCGGCCGCGGCACGATAAAGCGGCTCGGACATTTAAACGGGCGTTTTACGGAAATCCGTCGCGCAATCGGCGGAATTTTTTCGTCCTCCAGATCGTCGGAGGCGGTGCAGGCGGCTCAGATCTTTCCCGATTCCGCAGGGGTGAAGCCGATTGGCGATCTTCTCGCCAAAAAACAATTGTCACGGGATTGGCGGGATCATGATATTTGCCGTGCCGACGTAGCTGATGCTCGGCGGCTTGCCATCCTCGCTTGTCCAGGTGATCGCATTGTTCGAACCGGCGAAGCTGATCTTCGCGGCGGCGGCGAACTCGATTTTGATCGTGTTGTTGGAGCCGACAAGCGCGAGATCGGTGCAATAGCCGGTGATGGTCAGCTTATTGCCGTTGCCGATGATTGCCGCCTTGCCGCCGGCGCAATCAAGCGTCGCCGTCTGTCCGGAACTGATGAAGGCAGCCTCACTGCCTGATGCCTGCGCGGTGACCTGACCGGCGGCCGCGTTCACGAGAAGCGCGAAGAGAAGCGCCGCGAGAATAGCGACGCTCTTGAGCGTGCCACGCACCATAGGTCCCTCCCCATTTCGAACGAAATCCGAGATTTCAATCCCATCCTGCAATTAAGTCCCGATGCCAAATCCCGGCGATGACGATCCGATAATTTTGGAGCCGATCCAGCCGTTTTGCTTTAGGGTAGCCAATTATTGCAATTCAGCACGATTTTTGTGTTTCCATCGCTCAGCCACGAGGATGAAGCATGGACGCATTGGTTACGACCGCTCTCGTCTTCGCCGCAATATGCGCCGGAATTTTTATCGGCGTGGCGTTGCCGGGTCACCGCTTGGATAGCGACACAAAGGATGTGGTGAGGCTCGGCACGGCTCTCATCGCAACGATGGCATCCTTGGTTCTCGGCCTTCTCATCGCTTCGGCGAAGGACTCATACGACGTGCGAAGCGGCCAGGTCCGGCAATTGACGGCCGACATTGTTTTGCTTGATGAGATTCTCGCGCAATACGGACCGGATGCGCGGGCGGCGCGCGCGGCCTTGCGGCAAGCCGTCGCGCCGATGGTCGAGAAGATCTGGCAGGAAAACACCTCTGCGATCGCGCCGAAAACCTTCCATGCGACAAGCCTCGGTGTTGATGCTTTCGCCAAAGTTCAGGAACTCGCGCCAAAGAACGATTTCGAACGCGAGCTCAAGGCGCGAGCCGTTCAGCTGACGACCGATATAGGCCAAACACGACTTCTCCTTTTTGAGCTATCGGGTAATCAAATTCCCATGCCGTTCCTCGCGGTGTTGACCTTTTGGCTCGTCATTCTGTTCGCGACCTTCAGCCTCTTTGCAAAGCCGAATACGACCATCCTTTTCGCGCTGCTCGTGTTTGGCTTGTCGGCGACAGCGGCGATTTTCTTGATCCTGGAATTGAGCGACCCCTTCACGGGGCTGATAAAGATATCGAGTGAGCCGCTGCGCCAAGCCCTTGGGGCGCTTTAAGCGATACCGCTTCGGCTATGGCTGGCGCGTGACCGGTGGGGGATTCCACGCGCCGGTCAGCGCTTCGGAGGTCGGCGCATAAAGTCGCATCGTCAAGTTGAAGGGGCCCTTCGGCGCCGGAAGCCAGTTGGCCGTTTTACCCGCGCCGGGATTCTCGTTCTGAAAGTAGAGGTCGAGCGAACCGTCGGCATTATATTGAAACGGCATCCAACTGCTGACGGCAAAGCGATTGAGCGAATTTGCGACCTGGAAGCCGTCATTGTCGTAAAGCGTGATCGACCAGAACGCGCGGACGGGGGGCATTTCGCGCTTGTCGAAGTGGAGCGTGTACTTGTTGGCGCCGTCGAGCGGCCGCCCGGTTGTGTCGGTGAGGTTGATGGGATAGATCGCGTCCTCGGGAAGGTTCGCCCCAAGGCCGCCCTGTGCAATGATGGCACGCTTCAAGTAGTAATTGCCGTAGACGCCCATCGTGTCGGTGTTCATTGACCAGCCGTTTGCAACCCGCGCGATGGTCGGTAGCTTCGACGCCATCAGCTTTTGCGCTTCGCCCGGCGCAGTTTCCAGGGCTCTGCGAACAGCCGGGTCCGCCTTGTCGAGGTTAAAGCTCTTGCCCGGCTCAATGCCGAGCTTCTTCAATTGCGCAATCATCGGCTGGTCGGTGATGTGCGGCGGATTGTTCGCAAGAAGTGTGGCGGCGTAAGCGAAAAACTTGCCGGCCGGCATAGAGTCAACCTGGACCTTTGGCGGCGTTTTCATATCGATCGCCGGATCAATCTTCGCTTCCACCGGCTGCGCGGGGCCGCCCCACTGCGACAGAGGCGTGATCTTGTAACCTGACTGTATCTTGTGAACCGCGTCGTAGTCGGGAGGACCATCGGTCTTCGTTCGCCCGATGATCCAAACGTAAGGTGTCGGTGCGCAGATTCTGGTCATTCCGGCGGGCACGGTTCCATTCCAGCCGGGCGGCGTAACGAGAAAATCGGCGGCCTTCGTACCTGTCGTGCGCCAACCGGGCGAGGCGAATACGTCAGTCCACATATCAAGCATGGGCAGCAAATAGTAGCGGCCGCCCGTATCCGGGACAGATACCACCACTGGCTCTGCGGTCAGGTCGAGCCACGCGCTGGAATAGAGCGTATCGAAATTTGGTCGGACAACGGCCTTGAAGTCGGCTGTCGGAAATGCCGCGAAGCTGTAAAAGGCGTTTGCCGGCCCAAAGCCCGGCATTCTGCCGGGTTGAATATTGGTCGCCACGCGCCGGCTGACGTCCATGGAAATGAGCGGGTAGAAATAGAGATAAGCGCTTACGGCAATTTCGTGCGCTTCATCCTCGGAAACGGCGGGCTCAGCCTGTGCCGCTGACGAGATAAGGATGCTGACAAGCGAAGCATTGAGGAGCGCGCGCAGCATTGCAAATCTCCCTTATGAATAAATTTCACAGTAAGATCGCAAATGATTGATCGCTGAAGACCGGACGGGACTTTAACGCCCCGCGGGGTCAGATTGGAGTCGAATCTTTATTCGCAATTCGAGGAGAAGAATCAGAACCCCTACCGCGTTCATGTCTGCTGATCGAGTGCGCGTCCTCCCATGCCTGATCCTGGCGCCCTCGACGCGCCTTCACCGATCAACCGGACGCGGTCGCGCTGGCCGCGATGCCATCAAGCGCGGCGAGCGCCTCATCCGGCAGAACGAATTCGGCCGCGGAGAGGTTTTCCCGCAGATGCGCGACGGACGACGTGCCGGGGATCAAGAGAATATTGGGCGCGCGGCGAAGCAGCCAGGCAAGCGCGACTTGCATCGGCGTGACGCCGAGGCGCTGGGCGACATCGGACAGCGCCGAGGATTGCAGCGGCGTGAAGCCGCCGAGCGGAAAATACGGCACATAGGCGATGCCCATGCGGGCGAGATCGTCGATCAGAGCGTCGTCGGCCCGATGCGCGAGATTGTAGTGGTTTTGCACGCAGACGATCTCGCAGATTTCGCGTCCTTCCGCGATCTGCGTAGGCGTGACGTTGCTGAGACCGATGGAGCGGATAACGCCTTGTTGCTGAAGTTCGGCCAAGACCGTGAGCTGCGCGGCGATGGAGCCCTCGGCAGGGCCATGAATGCTGAAGGTCACGCGCAGGTTGACGACATCGAGCACATCCTGGCCAAGGTTGCGTCGATTGTCGTGCACCGCCTGAATCAGGCCTTCGCGCGAGAAGGCCGGGATCCAAGAGGCGTCTTGGCCGCGCCGCGCACCGACCTTGGTGACGATGACGAGATCATTCGGGTAGGGATGCAGCGCCTCGCGGATCAGCGCATTGGTGACATGCGGACCGTAGAAATCGCTGGTGTCGATATGGTTCACCCCGGATGCGACGGCCTCGCGCAATATGGCCAGGGCGGCGGCGGGATCCTTGGGCGGTCCGAATACACCGGGTCCCGCGAGCTGCATGGCGCCATAGCCGAGCCTGTTCACTGTGCGGTCGCCGAGGGCGAACGTGTCTTTCATCACCTTGATCCCTGTTTTTCCTGTCTCCCGGCGAATATATGAATATGTTTCATGTTTGGAATTCGCATTTCATGAGCACCACCGCAGCGACTCTAAAGCCCCGAAAATCCCCGGTTCAGGCCCGTTCGGCGGCGACGATCGAAGCGCTGCATGTCGCAACCATTCAGGTTTTGACGGCGGAGGGCCTGAGCCGCTGTACAACGACGCGCATTGCCGAGCGGGCCGGCACGTCGGTTGGCAGTCTCTATCAATATTATCCGAACCGCGACGCGCTGCTTGCCGCAGTCTTGGAGGAGCATCTCGACGACGTTGCGCGTGCCGTCGAGCAGGCTTGCAACGAACATCGCGGCAAGCCGGTGTCTCAGATGGCATCGGCGCTCGTCACGACTTTTCTCGCGGCGAAGCTGCGCGATCCTTCGAAATCGAAGGCGCTCTATGCAATCGCGGGAGAACGGGGTGGCGCGGAACTGGCCGCGCGCTTGCGCACGCGCATCGTGGCAGCGGTCGCGGCTTTGCTGGTGAGCGCGCCCGATGCTCATTTCGACGATCCCGCGATGACCAGCATGATCGCGTTCAGCGCCTTGGGCGGCCCGGTTCGGGCCTTTCTCGAAGGAAATACTCCCGCCGGCTATGATGCGTGTCTCGAAGGGCAACTCATCTTGCTCCTGACGGCGTTTCTGCAAACGCACCAGTTCAAGCCAAATAGTCCAAGGACATCGGTAGCGGCGGCCGGGCGCGGTAGGATGTCAGCCGAAGCGACCGCGTCGATGATGGCCGAGACCAATCCGCGTTGATTTCGATGATTTTTTATCGCGCCGACGCCCAAACCAACGATTGGAAAATGCGGTTTAGATCGCGCTTCGAATTCAACACGATAAAGCGGTAAAAGCTGCACGCCGAATTGTTCGCCGGCGCCCTCAAACGATATAGACAGTGCGGCTGGCGGGGCGCAAAATAGGACATTGCCGCAAGGAAATTCCGTAGCCTACGGTGACTGAGAGACATCGTGTGCTCCCCGCCTCGTATCGGACGCAGGGAGTGCATTCATGGGCTGGTACGGCAATATTCCATCGATCCAATTGAGCCCGCAGAAGACGGCTGCGATGAGTGCGGCTTATGACGACGCCCTGCAGCGCGCGCTGTCTCTCGGATTTGAAAAAGATAAAACCGGTGCGCCCGTACAAAACGCTATCGCCGGCTACATCATCGCCGGCGCCAGACGCGGCATTTACGATCCGAAAATTCTCGCAGAAGGCGCGATCCGATATCTCCGGCGCGACTGAGTGGCCTCGTGCTTTTAAAGGCATTTATCGCGCTGCGACTTGCTTTCGTGGGCGTTAGGCACTAAGTCTATGCCATCGGTCTTGTTACTAAGCCTGTTCGGCGCTGCGGCGCCTGATGATCTTCCTATCAAAATCGAATCTTCGCCGGCTCCGGTTCGTTCCGGGGTCGAATTTCTCGCGCTTTGAAGGAAATTGTCATGAACGGTACCGTAAAGTTCTTTAACACCACCAAGGGTTTTGGTTTCATTTCGCCGGAAGGCGACGACAAGGACGTCTTCGTCCATATCTCGGCGGTCGAGAGGGCGGGCATGTCCACGCTTTCGGAAGGCCAGAAGGTCAGTTTTGACGTCGCCCATGACCGGCGCACCGGCAAGACCGCGGCGGAGAATTTGAAGTCAGTCTGAAGCAGAGCGCTGCCTTTTTCAGGAGGCGACCGCATGACCAAATTGGGTGCGCGGCCGGACGTTTCCGAAACCGGAGCACAGCAGAGCCATGTGACGACGCTCTCGGAACTTTTGTTGCGATTTATCGAAGCAAATCCCGAGCAGCTCGTTGGCAATGAGACGGCTGAGGAATGGGTCGCCTCGCTCTGGAAGGTCAGAAATCCGGCAGCGAAATTGAAAAAATCGCTCGACGAATTCCTGGCGATATTCGAGCCGTTCGACGGCTCTGCCGCCAACGCCTTGCGCAAGGCGCTCGAGCCGCTCACGAAGTAGCTTGAATGGAGGCCGTTGCCGGCCCCAGTCCGCAGGATTGAACCGACCACGGATGTACTGGCGGTTTAGTGCTGCGGATGCAGATCAGAGCAACGGTTCAGCCGGTGGGTGGATCGAGGAGGCGCAATGGTCAGCGTTCATTCCTACAAGCGATGGGATCACACCAAGGCCGAATATTATTTCCCCAAGACCAAAGGTACAGAAGCGGCGATAAAAGCCTGCGGCGGCGTCATTATCATCGGGACGGAAGAAAAAGTGGCGCCCCACCAATTGGACCGGCGTGGACAATATGATCCCGCGGGAAGCAAACGCGCTCTCGAAGATGAGAGGCGCTGACTCGTGACCTACTTACGTCCTGCGAACTGTCGATCGTTTTACTTGAACGCTGTTTGGCGCTCGTCTTCGCGAATGGGATCAGAAGGAACTCATTATGATCAACTCTCTTAGACACGAGCCCTATGACCATCGCTATAAGGTCGGCGATATGGTGACGTTTGATCCACGTGGAGGACAGTTGCGCAATCCACCGGGCGTTTTCAGCGTACTCGCGCAATTGCCGCCGTCAGGCAGCGATCTTCAATATCGAATCAAAAGCATGAGCGATTCCCACCAACGCGTCGTCGCCGAACATCAACTGATGCCCCCGGCGCGCACGGCGAGCGAATGAGCGGCGCTCTTTGCGCTTTATGAGATAGCGGCATCGCCACCGACACCGGCAAAAGAGAAAGGCCCTTTGAACGGGCCTTTTTTCATGCAAACCGAAAATCGATCGGTTGCGTCTCCGCCGCAGATGGCGATGTTGGCGGCGACGGGAACGGCCGAAATCGTGCATCGCTCCGGCAAGTCGGATCCTTGCGAAACGATCCTGACCGAGGCGGAATTCTGCGCACGAGGTAGCGCTGCGTCAGCGTCTGGTTTCCGGCGAAGCGCCATCCTGAGCGTCGTCGTCGCCTGCCTGTTGACGTCCCGTTTTGCTTGACGCCATTCAAGCTCACGTTGCGGGCGGCACGTTTCCCGGAGATGTTCGCACGCCGCCGTTTTGAATTTTGTCGAAGAAGAACCTTTCGGGATTTGGCGCGTTCGCGATGGGCCCGGCTCCAGCGAGCAAGATACCGCGAATTTTCTGATGGCCTTGCGGAGTGACCGGGACGATCCAAGAGAATACGGAGGCACAATGCGCAATCTCAAGCTTTGCTCACTTGCCGCCGGCGTGCTTCTTCTGAGCGGGACCGGCGCATTCGCCCTGACTGAGCCCATGACGGCACAAGATGCTGCGATGGTCGCACACACGCAGCAAGTGAGGGCTTCGCAGTTTGGATGGATCCCTCCGCGTCCGGTGACCGAGCCGATGACGGCGCAAGATGCCGCGATGGTCGCCCATGCGGATCAAGTGAGGGCGTCGCAGTTTGGATGGGTACCTTCGCGTCCGGTCACGGAGCCGATGACCGCGCAAGATGCCGCATGGGTCGCGCACCGCCAACAAGCCACAGGAATTGAATAAGTCGCGCGCGGCGCAGGACCTCACAGGCGGCCGCGGCCGCCTTTTTCTTGAGCGCCGCTCAAATGTTCCCGCAGGGGCTTACGAAAATCAAGAATAGGGCGGGGAATCGGCCGGTTATCTAATCGGTCTCGCAAGGCGTCGAGAGGACGATGTCCGCCACGTGAACGCTACGGCGCAAACGTGCCAAGCTCTCTGCCTCTTCCACCATGCCCATCCACCGCAGCTTTTCAAACCGCGCCATCAGCTCGCTTGCGGTATTCTCATCGATCAAAGTATCGGCCTCATCGACCAGAGTATCAGGACGTTCCAGGATCTCGGAAGCATATGTCATGGCTAACCGCCTAACTAGATGACCAATGAGCAGCCCCAGCCCACTTCCTCTCGTCGGGGCCAGGCCAACGCCCACATAAACGGGGCAGATTTGCAAAAAGAGCCTGCTTGCGACCCGCCCGGTCAGGTTGCATCTGGCTCGGATTTTTGGCGCCGGGCCTTGATTGAAATCAAACGGCTGCGCCGTTGCATTTCATAACCGGTCGTTTCGTTCCGACGCACGAAGACATGCGCGACGCAATCTCGCCAACGCGATCGCCACGCGCCCGTCGGGCGAAGAACACTGAGTCAGGACAAGGCGCTTGCTTTGCGAAGGCGCCGACGCCGCTCCGCTTCTGGCGCTGCAGCGCGAGTTTGCGTAGGCTATGCTTGCAAAACGTGCTGCTGTTGCGCAGAGCTATGCGCCGGCCTTGAAGCTGGGGGCAGGAAGGGCGACCCGGTTCTGTTCAAGACGCTTGCCGCGGCACTGAAATGTGCAAATGGAAATGGTGGTCGCGGATTGAGGCCAAATCTCCTAGCGCATCGCACCTTTTTTCAGACAAAAGTCGTTGGCAAAAGGGCAGAGCAATCAAGCATAGGAAGTCGCATAATGCTTAAGCTCACGCCAATGGTAGCACCCTTAGTCGGTGCAATCGCCCTTGCTACTGTGACTCTAGGCGAAGCCTCGGCTGCTGTTCCCGCCCCTGGCCCGATTTCAGTGCAACAAGCAGACAGCACCGGTCATGGCATGGTTCAGAAAGCGCAGTGGCGCGGGGGATGGGGCTATGGGTATGGCCCGCGTTGGGGTTACCGACGTTGGGGGTATGGTCCGGGCTGGGGTTATCGACGGTGGGGCGGCTATTATGGTCCAGGCTGGGGCTGGGGCCGTCGGCGCTGGTGCTATTGGCACCCTTACGCCTGCGGTGGTTGGTATTGAATGGAACCTAGAAGGGCCGCGAGTTCGGCCCTTTTTCCAACGGCGTAGCGCTTACGCCTCGCACAACGTTACGCCAAAATTCTCGGTGTCGCCCTAGGCGAGCGTCGTCAGGCTCGCATAAGAGAAGCCGCCGAAGGGCGGCTTCTCTGTTTTGATCGATGCTGAATTTGATCGACGCTGAAAAAGATCAATCTTCGTGGTGATGATGCCGATGATGGTGATCCGATCCGGGGTCACGATCATGGTTTCGGGCGGATCCGTCGAAAGCCGCCTGCTGAGTTTTATCGAGACTGTCGTAGAACGCGAGCAGCTTTGGTGTAATCGCCTTCATATCGGCAACGCGGTCTTCAAATAGGCGCTGCGTAAACGCAAGCCGCTTCGCTAGCGTAGATAGATCCGGCTTGTTGGTGCAGAGCGATGCTTTGTGATCAGCGCGAATCTTGGCGCGCGTGTCCTCGAAATCCTTGTAAGCCGCTTTCTGCTTGTCAGTCAGCTTCAAGCGTTCCGCAAGGCGGTCGGCGCGCTGCCGGTCAAGTTCCGCCATTTTTGCGCTATCTGTCCGCTCTGAGCAAATGTCTTCAAGCCATGATTGATTTTTATATGCGTCCTCGGCAGCCAAGGCGGGAGCGGCGCAACTCAGCGCCAATGCAATGAAAACTGGCGAAAGCTTCCATGATCTCATAGTGGGTTTCCTCGATCGGCTGCGCCAGCGCGCCTTCCCGCGTAGATCGGCACGGCAGTGAATCCGGAATGGCGGAGACGGAGGGATTCGAACCCTCGATAGGGCTTTACAACCCTATAACGGTTTAGCAAACCGCCGCCTTCAGCC
>NZ_CANSHK010000055.1:0-15314 GCF_947646745.1 uncultured Methylovirgula sp.
AGCGGGATGCGAAAAAGTGTGAGCGGTTTTTCGCCATGAATCCCGCTCTAATCCATCGCGATCTTTGGCCATGGACCTTCAGATCACGTAAATCCGGTCCGGCAATTCGTCTTGGCGCGCGGGCGCGGCGGGAAAATGTGCCGCCAGGACATCGGCGCAGGCGTCGATCGCGCCGACGAAGCCGTCGGCGATCCGGCCTTGCCGCATATGCGTGACGAGCGTGTCGATCGCCGCCTGCCATTGTGCCTGCGTGGCGCGTGCAGCGATCCCTTCGTCGGCCATGATGCGGGCATAACGCTCGGCCAGGGAGACGAAGATCAGAATGCCGTTGCGGTCCTTTTTCCGGGCGATGCCGCGGATCACGAATTGCTCGGCGGCAAGGCGATGCGCCGCGGCCCGCCGCGCCCGGCGCGGGATGAGCGCGATATAGACCGGCGGCAGGAGCAGCAGGATCGCAAGCAGCAGGAAGACGAGGCTCTGCACGAGCAGGATGCGCTCGACGGCGAATTGCGTGTAAGCGACGAGAAGCCAGGGCAGCGCCAGCGCAACGATCGCCGCGAGCAGGATCGGCAGGGCGCCGGGCTGCGACGAACTTTCCGCCAGAACGCAGACGATCTCGCCCGAAGTCTTCGCCTCGGCGGCACGGATGGCGCCGGAAATACGGGTACGGTCGTCAGCCGAGAGCATCACCAATCCCCCGAGGCGCCGCCGCCGCCCGACGAACCGCCGCCGCCCGAAAAGCCGCCGCCGCCGCCCCACGAGCCGTCGGAAGAACCGCCGCGCGAGCTGCCGGAGCTCAACAGCATGTTCAAGAGCACGTTGAAGAAAAACCACCGGAAGCCGGGCGAAACGCCGAGCATGACGATGAGGATGATGAAGCCTGCGATCAGCACCCAACCGATCGCTGCGGAATTTTTGTCTTGATCGGCGCGGACCTGCAGCCGCGGCTGCCATTCCGACGAATCGGTTGTGAGGACCGTGATGATGTCGTCGACGCCACGCGAAATACCGCCGCCAAAATCGCCGGTTTTGAAATGCGGTGTCATCGCATTGGCGATGATGATCTTCGACAGGGCATCGGTCAGCGTGCCCTCGAGCCCGTAGCCGACCTCGATTCGCACCTTATGTTCATGCGGCGCGACAAGCAGCAAGACGCCGTTGTTCTTGTCCTTTTCGCCGAGCTTCCAGGTGCGGAAGAGTTCGTTGGCATAGGTCTCGATGTCGCCGCCCTCGAGCGAATTGACCGTCGCCACGACAAGCTGGATGCCGGACTTCTGTTCGAGATCGGCGAGCTTCTGGGTGATCGCCGCTTGCGTGTCGGCGGGAATGATATTCGCCTGATCGACGACGCGGCCGGTGAGCGGTGGGAAGCTATAGGCATAGGCCGCGACGCAGCCGAGCGCCAGCGCATAAGCGAGCGCGACGATTGCGATGATCGCGCGCGCGCTTGGCATTGCCGGGGAAAATTTTAAGCGGTCCGGAACCATTCCAGCGCCTCCGGCGCCAGCCGGTCAGAATTTTGCAACTTGCGTTCAGAACTTCACTTGCGGCGCGGTCGGGGCATTGTCGTTGGCGGTGAATTCCGCCATCGGCTTGGCATTGCGGAACACCGTCGAGGCCCAGAGCACGCCGGGAAAGGTCACGAGCGCCGTATTATATTGCCGCACCGCCTCGATATAATCGCGGCGCGCGACGGCGATGCGGTTCTCGGTTCCCTCAAGCTGCGATTGCAGCGCCAAAAAATTCTGGTTCGACTTGAGATCGGGATAATTCTCGCTGACCGCGAGCAGACGGCCGAGCGCGCCGCCGAGCTGCGCCTGCGCGTCCTGAAAGGCCTTGAGTTTCGCCGGGTCGGTGAGGTCGGAGGCGTCGACATGAATTTGCGTCGCCTTGGCGCGGGCTTCGGTCACCTGCGTCAGCACGTCCTTTTCCTGCTTGGCATAGCCCTGGACGGTGGCGACCAGATTGGGGATGAGATCGGCGCGGCGCTGATAATTGTTCTGGACGTCGGCCCATTTCGCCTTGGCGTTTTCCTGCAAGGTCGGGATTTGATTGTAGCCGCAGGCCGAAACCGAAAGCCCGAGCAGAACGACGAGGAAAAGAGCGCGCAAGCGAGACAGCGAATGGCTCATAAAGGCCTCGTAACGAAGTGGAACAGCTAAGCTGGCGGCGCGATTAAGCCAAGGTTCGCGCGCCGCTGTCAATCGGCCACGTCGCCATCGCGCTTTACGCTTAAGGGTGGGCCCATGGCCTGACAGGAGAGACCGCGGCGTTCCGGCAAGCTGCGGCCGTGAGGTGTTCATGCGGTCGCGTTGCCGAGCAAGGAACGCGCGCCAATTGCGCCTCTTAGGCGCGCAAGGACCGCGTCGCAGATCCCCTGCTGCCGCGCAGGTCGAGGTTGCCGGCAAATCGGCGCCCGAGAGCGACAAATTCGACAATGCAAATTCAGCCATACGTCGGGCGCGACGCGACGAGATGCAAGCGATCACCCTGCATCGCGCACTCGATGGCGGTCTGATGACACTGACGATCGCGCATTTCGACGGCGTCGGCTTTTAGCCCGGGGCAGCGATGAAAGACGCATGAAAGACGCGCAACGCCGTCATGTTTTCTTCGCAGCGCAGACTGAGTAACATCTCTTGGAACAAGGCTGGCGTTGCGTCCGGTTATCGCCCAAATAGGTGGCGGTGACGGCTTGTCATCATGATCTATCGCAGCAGGAGAGGCCATGTCCGATTTCGCGAAATGCCGCAATGGGCTCGGCGCTTTGCGCGTCTGGCTGTTCTGCGGTCTCTTCGGATTCAGCGCGGCCGCAGAGGCTGGCCCTGCCGAGATCATCCTGCCCGGCGACCACGCCTATCCGGAAAGCGTGACATCGACGGCCGATGGCACGCTCTATGCCGGAAGCTTCGCCGCGGGCGGCATTGTCCGCATCGCGCCGGGCGCTTCGCAAGCGCAAGTCTGGATCAAACCCGGCGCCTTCGGCACGCGCTCCATCCTCGGCGTATTCGCCGATGAGAAATCCGGCATGCTGTGGGCCTGTTCCAATGATTTATCCGGCCGCGGCGTGCCCGGCCCCAGCACCGTCCCCGGCAGTTGGTTGAAGGGGTTCGATCTGAAGACCGGCGCCGGCAAGATCAGCGCGCGTTTCCCCGGCAAGAAGAATTTCTGCAACGACATTGCGGTCGGCAAAGACGGCTCGGTCTATGTGACGAATTCGCTGCAGCCGCAGATCCTGAAGCTCGACCAGGCGACGCAAACGCTGAATGTCTGGAAGAGCGACCCATTGTTCAATCCGCCGGCAAACGGCTCCGGTCTCGACGGCCTTGCCTTTTCTGCGGACGGCGATCTTTACGTCGACACGTTCAACGACGCCAAATTGTTCCGCATCGACATCAAGGACGGCAAGCCCGGCGCGATCAACCGTATCGAGTCCTCGCAGCCGCTGGGATTGACGGATGCGTTGCGGCCGCTGGGCGGCGATGCCTTTCTCTTGGTCGAAGGGGTCGGCAAGCTCGACCGTGTGCTCTTCGACGGCAACGAGGCAACGGTCGAGACGTTGAAGGACGGCCTCAACGGCCCAACCAGCGTGACGCAGGTCGGCGATACGCTCTGGGTCTCGGAAGGCCAATTGAAGCATCTGTTCGAGGCCGATCCGAAGCCTGAGCTGCCCTTCCGGCTTGTCGCGGTGACCATGCCCAAACCGTAAGAACGCGTCCGCGGCGCGTCGTCGTAAAGATCATATGAGGAGTTTGCGATGTTGAAACCTGTCCAGGCCGCGACGGCCTTGACTCTTGGTGCAGGAATTCTTGGTGCAGGAATTCTTGGTGCTGGAGTTCTCGCGGGACTTGGCCTGGCGAGCGCCCCGGCCGCCGCTGCGGACGCCTGCCCCGGCAACAACGGCGGCTTGAAACTTTCGCCCGGCTGGTGTGCGACCATCTTTGCCGACAATCTCGGACACGCGCGCCAGATGGTCGTGGCGCCGAACGGCGTGCTTTACGTCAACACGTGGAGCGGACGCTATTACGACAATGACCGGCCGCCGGCCGGCGGCTTTCTCCTTGCGCTGAAGGACAGCAAGGGCACCGGCCACGCCGATATCATCAAGCGTTTCGGCGACGGCGTCGCGCAGGGCTCGGCCGGCGGCACCGGCATCGATTATTTCGGTGGCGGCCTTTATGCCGAAGAGAACGACAAGATCATCCGCTACGCCTTGTCGAAGAAAGGCGCGATCGTGCCGAAGGACAAATATCAAACCGTCCTTTCCGGCATGCCGCTCACCGGCGACCATCCGATGCACCCGTTTATCATCGACAAGTCGGGCCAGATGTTCGTCGATATGGGCTCGGCGACGAACAGCTGCCAGGGCGAGAACCGGATGCAGAACTCCCCCGGCCACAAGCCCTGCACCGAACTTGAAACCCGCGGCGGCACCTGGCTCTACAGCGCCGACAAGATCGGCCAGACATTTTCGCCCGCGGCGCGCTATGCGACCGGCCTGCGCAACGGCGAAGGCTTCGGCTTCGATGCCGACGGCCGCCTCTTCGTCACTCAACATGGCCGCGATCAGCTCTGGCAGAACTGGCCGTCTCTTTATACGCCGAAGCAGAGCGCCGAATTGCCGGCGGAGGAGATCGTCGAACTGACCAAGGGCGCCGATTTCGGCTGGCCCGAATGTTACTACGACGGCTTGCAGAAGAAGCTTGTGCTGGCGCCGGAATATGGCGGCGACGGCGGCAAGACGCAGGGCGTCTGCGCCGAAAAGAAAGCCCCGGTCGCCTTCTTCCCGGCGCATTGGGCGCCGAACGATCTCTATATCGATAATTTCGCCGCCGTGCCGGCTGCTTATCGCGGCGGCGCCTTCGTCGCCTTCCACGGCTCGTGGAACCGCGCGCCGCTGCCGCAGGGCGGCTATAATGTGGTCTACCAGCCGTTGAAAGACGGCAAGGCGGCAGGCGATTTCGTCATCTTCGCCGACGGCTTTGCCGGCCGCTATATGGAGCCCGGCCGCGCCGCCTTCCGGCCCTCCGGCATCACCGGAGCGCCGGACGGCTCGCTCTATATTTCAGACGACGTTCACGGCCGCATCTGGAGGCTGACCTATCATGGCGCGCCGAACGCGCCGGTTGCGGCCGCGCCGGGCACGGCCCAGACGATCGCTGAGGCCAACAATCCGCTGCCGCCCGAAGGCATCCACCCTGATGCCGGGCGCGCCGATACATCCGGGCTGCCGCTGGCGCCCGGGGTCAGCCGCGATCAGCTGGCACTCGGCGACCGCATCTTCCACGGCGAAGTGGATTACGGCACCTGCGCCGGCTGTCATGGCTCCGACGCCAAGGGCTCCTCGCAAGGGCCGAACCTGACGACGCCGAAGAAAATCTGGAGCGACGGCAGTCTCGCCGGCATCGAGAAGACGATCACCAATGGCGTGCCGAAGCCGCGCGATTATCCGGGCGTCATGCCGGTCAAGGGCGGCGCGCCGCTGACGCAGGCCGATATCGTCGCCGTCGCGGCTTACGTCTGGGGCCTGAGCCATCAAAAGGACTAGCCTCGCGGCTCCAATAGCGGGGTGAGCGATCCGTCCCGCCCCATCATCCTCTGGTTCCGCGAGGACTTGCGCCTCGCGGATAATCCCGCGCTCCATGCCGCGGCGCTGACGAAACAGCCGCTCCTGTGCATTTTTGTCTTCGATGACGAAAGTCCCGGCCTGCGAGCGCCCGGTGGCGCGGCGCGCTGGTGGCTGCATGGCGCGCTCGCGGCCCTTAAAGCCGGTCTGAGGAAGCTGGGCGGCGATCTCCATATCTTCCGCGGCGCGGCGGCGCCGGTCATCGGCAGGCTCGTCGGAGAGAGCGGGGCCAACGCCGTTTACTGGAACCGGCGTTATGACGAAGCGGGCCGCGCTATCGATGCCGACATCAAAAGCGCCTTGAAGGCGCGCGGCATCGCCGCCGAGAGCTTCAACGGCGCTCTGCTTCACGAGCCTTGGCATGTTGCCGGCAAGACAGGAAAGCCCTTCCAAGTCTTTACGCCCTATTGGCGTGCCGCGTGCGCCAAGGGCGAACCCGCCGCGCCGCTGACCGTGCCGCGAACGCTGACATTCCATCCGTTACCGAAAAGCGCCGCCAGCGTCGCGCTTGCCGCGCTGCAACTCGAGCCGCACAAGCCCGATTGGGCCGGCGGCCTGCGCGAAGCCTGGGCACCGGGCGAGGCCGGCGCCGTGGAGGCACTCGACCTTTTCCTGAAAAAAGGCCTTCCCGGTTACGCGGCAAATCGCGACCGGCCGGACATGGCCTCGACCTCGCGGCTCTCGCCCTTCCTGCATGTGGGGAATATCTCGCCGCGGCAGATCTGGCACGCGGCGCAGACCGCCGCGATGACCGGGGCCTCAAAGGCAAGTGCCGCCGACCGCGACAAATTCTTCTCCGAACTCGGCTGGCGCGAATTCTCCTATCATCTCCTCTTTTATCATCCCGATCTCGCGACAAAAAATGTCCAAAGCCGCTTCGATGCGCTGCCCTGGCGCCATGACCGCAAAGCCTTGCGCGCCTGGCAGCGCGGCCTGACCGGCTATCCGATCGTCGATGCCGGGATGCGCGAACTTTGGGCGACGGGCTGGATGCACAACCGCGTCCGCATGATCGCGGCCTCATTCCTCGTCAAACATTTGCTCATCGATTGGCGCGCCGGCGAGCGCTGGTTTTGGGATACGCTCGTCGATGCCGATGCGGCCAGCAATGCCGCGAGCTGGCAATGGGTTGCAGGCTCGGGCGCCGACGCCGCACCCTATTTCCGTATTTTCAATCCGCTCCTACAGAGCGAGACGTTCGACCCGGACGGTATCTATATCCGCCGTTGGATTCCCGAGCTCGCAAAACTCCCCGCGCCGCTGATCCACAAGCCATGGGCAGCGACGCAAGATCTTATCGCCGCCGGCGTCCGCCTCGGCGAAACCTATCCGCATCCGATCGTCGAACACGACGCGGCACGCCAGCGCGCGCTCGCCGCGTTCGATAGGCTGATCTAATGTCCCTTCCCGCCGCGCGCTTCGGCCAGATGATCGAAGCGCCGCGCAAAGGAGCCGAGCCCGGTCGTTTCGGCGCGCAACTGAAGAATGAAATCGCCGAGTTCGGCGGCGGGCACCAGCGCTTCGACATCGTCCCAGCCCGGCCAGCCTTCGTGCTCGGCATAGCCGAGGATTTGCCCGCGCCGACCGCTGAGCAAACGCTGCGCCGCGGCGGTGAAACGGTTCGGCACGCTCACCGTGACATGATCGATCGGTTCGAGCAGAACGGGATCCGCCTTGGCCAGCGCTTCGGCAATGCCGCTGCGGGTCGCGGTGCGGAAGGCCATGTCGGAACTGTCGACCGAATGGAAGCTGCCGTCGGTCAGCGTGACTTCGACATCGACGACCGGATAGCCAAGCGGGCCCTTCTGCATCGCTTCCTCGGCTGCCTCGCCGACGGAGGGAATATATTGGCGCGGCACGGCGCCGCCGACGATCTTGTCGATAAAGGAAAAGCCTTCTCCCCGCGCCCGCGGTGCGACCTCCAGCACGACGTCGGCGAATTGGCCATGGCCGCCCGTCTGGCGCTTCAAGCGCGAATGCTGCTTCACGTCATGCTTGATCGTCTCCTTATAGGCGACCTTCGGCGTGGTGACTTGGATCTGGCAATTATAGACCGAAGCCAGCCGCTCGAGCGCGCCGTTCAGATGAATCTCGCCCTGGCCGCAGAGCAATGTCTCGCCGGTTTCGCGGGCATGCGCGACGCTGAGCGAGGGATCTTCCTCGACGAGCTTGCGCAGCGCGCCTGACAATTTCACGTCGTCCTTGCGGTCCTTGGCGGCGATAGCGAAGGCATAGACGGGCGCCGATGGCTCGGGAAAGGCAAGCGCCGCCGTATCGCCGATCACGGCGCCGGTCAGCGCGTTTTCGAGACGGCCGATGGCGACCAATTCGCCGGCCCCTACGGACTGGATGCGCGAAATCTCGCCGTTGACGAAGCGGTAAAGGCCGCCGACGCGGCTGCCGTCGAGTTGCGCGCCGTCGCTCAGCCCGCCGCGCCAGAGCCGCGCATAGGAAAGCTTGCCGGCATAGGCCGCCTGGCCGGCGTGAACCGTCTTGAAGATCTGCACCAGCGGCTGGTCCGACGGCGCGATACCGCGGCGCTTCGCCGTCTCGGCCGCCGGCGGCACATCATGGCGCAAGGCCTTCCACAAACGAAAGATGCCGTGGCCCCGCGCGGCCGCGCCGAAAAGAACCTGGACGATCGTGCCGCTCGCCTGATCCTTATGCAGCGTCGCAAAAATCTCGTCGCAGGTCGGCGCGATATCCTCGATCACCTTTTCGAGCAAAGCGTCGTCGTGATCGGCGAGCACTTCGGTGAGCCCGGCAAGCGCCTCCTGCTCCGGCGCGCGCAATTCGTTGGGCAACGCGACGCGCTCGGAATCCTCGCTGCAATAATGATACGCGCGCTCGCTGACGACATCGACATAGCCGGTGATGGCATCATGTTCGCGGATCGGAATCTGCCGCAGCACGAGCGGATAACGCGAATGCGGCTGCAAAGCCGCGACGATCTCGCGGACCTGGCCGGCGAGCGTGTCGATCTTGTTGATGAAGATGAGATGCGGCAGACCCGCCGCCTCGATCGTCTTCAGGAGAACCGGCAGGTTGGCGAGCCGATCGGCCGAGGGCTCGCAAACGACAATGGCGAAATCGACCGCCGCCAGCGCCGCCGCCGTCTCATAGGCGAATTCGACCGAGCCGGGGCAATCAACGAGCGCCCAAGGCTCGCCCATAAACGTGCAATGACCGAGCCGCAATTCGGTCGTCATGCTGCGCGTGCCCTGACGCTTCGGCGCCGCGCCGGCGCTCGCAAGCAGCGCATCGAACAGTGTGGATTTTCCGCTGCCGTAGGGGCCCACAAGCGCGACGGAGCGTGGGCCCGCGGGCTCCGCCTTCCAAGCCGATCTTGTCATGCGCGTCTCCTCCTGTTGGCGCGCAGATTGTTCCGCGCGCGGAGCAGATCGCCGGAGCGATGCCGCTCCTTCCGGAGGCATGATTGATCCGACGCGCGAACGGCGCAAGGCCGATTCGCAATGGGCGCGACGAAAGATTTGCCGCGCCGCAACCCCGCAGCGCGGCGCAATGACGGCACTTAGACAAGCGCGAGATCGACCGGCTTGGCCGAGGGGAAGATCATGTTCAATCTGGCTGCGTCGAAGCCGTAGATTTTTCTGAATAATCCGCCGAACAGGCTGCGATAATCGGTGAGCACCGGAAAATCGCGGTTCTGGAACAGGCTCGCCTCTTCGACTTTCACCTGCGGCCCGTGGAAGCGGCCACCGTTGACGCCGCCGCCGAGCACCCAGTAAGTGCTGCCATGGCCGTGGTCGGTGCCCTTGTCGCCGTTCTCGCGGAAGGTGCGGCCGAATTCGGAGATCACGACAACGATCGTATCGTGCCAATCCTGCGGCCCGAGTTCATCGGCAAAGGCGACGAGGCCGCGCCCAAGCTCGCCGAGCCGGTCAGCGAGATAGCCGCTGGCCCCGCCTTGATTGACATGCGTGTCCCAGCCGCCGACATCGACGAAAGCGAGATTATAGCCGTCCTGCATGACACGGGCGATGCGCCGGCCCGAAAGCTCGAAGCCTTTCGGCGAGACCGCGCCGCGATTGGCCGCATCGCTCTCGCGCGAGATGGCGCGATAGACGTCGTCGCGCACGTGGAACCCTTCCTGCACCGCGGCGGCGAGGCCATCGCCCTGATACATTTGCGTGATGAGTGCGATGTGATGATCGTCGATCGCCGGCCGGCCGCCGATGTTGAGGCCCATGTTCGGCACCGGCTCGCCGCGGCCCTGAAAGATGAGCGGCATTTGATTGGTGAAGGCGATGGGCTTCGCTCCCGTCAAGGCGCCGGCGAGCCGTGCCAGAAAACCCGATTTGAAATCGCGCGTCGCATGGATCGATTGGCCGAGTTCGATGGTATCTTGCGTCTCGAAATGGCTGCGCGTCAGATCGTCGGTGCCGGCGAAGGGAATGAAGGCGATCTCGCGTTTTTTCCAGAGCGGCAACAGCGCGTTCTGCAAGGCCGGATGCAGGCTCCAATCGCCGTCGAGCGCGACGGCTTCGAGCTCCGGCCGGTCGGGCCGGCTGCCCGGCCGCGCGATGGCTAGATTGGGGCGGGCGCGATAATAGAAATCGCTGCCGGTCGGAATGATAACATTGGCGGCGTCATAAGCACCGCGCAAGAAGACGACGAGAAGCTTGGTATTGGTCTGCGGGGTGGCCCAGGCACGGCCGGCGAGCGTCAGCGCGCCGAGCGCGGCGGCCGATTGCAGCAAAGTGCGGCGATCGAGTTTCATGGCTTCATCTCATGAAGTCGGGCGAGGATAGGAAAAGCGTGTTCCAATCCTGCGGCGATTGCGCTTGATCGAGAACCGCGCGCGTCGCGGGCCGCAACGTCTGTGCGAGACCGCCGAAATAAAGCGCATTTTCCAGCTGCGGGAAAGCCGGACGATCAGCAGCGCCCGGTTCGTCGGGCCTGAACAAGCCGGCCGAACCCGAGCCGATCTGGCGCGCGATCTCGAAACGCGCCTCGATCTGCCCGGGGCCATCCCAGGAGCTTGAGACGAGCGGATAGCCGTCCGGCGTATCGTGATTGTAAAACCCTTCCGCCAGCCGGTTGAGCCAATTCTGCACCGGCTGGGTGTTGAGGATCACCCGATCCTCATAAGCGAGCCGCACGGCCGAGAGTACATAGCGCACCGGGTCCTTGAACTTCTGCCCGGCCTGTGCGGTGAATTCCGGCGCATCCACCATAGTGCGCAGGACCGCCGCAATATCCCCGTCGCTGCGCAGGAAAACCTTGCTCATCTTGTCGACGAGCGACGACGGCGGATCATCGGTGACGAAATAGGTCGCGATCTCCCGCGAAATATGCCGCGCCGTCGCCGGGCTGCGGGCAAGAAGGTCGAGCGCTTCTTCGACCTCAGCAAAACCGCGGCCCTTGATCTTATGGCCGAGAAATATCTTGTCGCTGTAATCATGCCGCGCCGGATTGAATTCGAAGAGGCCGGCGCGCACCAGCCCGCTTTGCAGCCCAGGTTTCAGATGCGGTGGTGTCGGCGACAGGTCGATGCCGACACCGGTCAGAATGCGTGCCAGCGCCTCGACGTCCTGCTGCGTATAGCCCCCGCCGACGCCGAGCGTATGCAATTCCATGATCTCGCGCGCATAATTTTCATTGAGATGGCCGGCGGCGTTCTGCGCATTGTCGAGATAGCGCAGCATGGCCGGCTGGCGCAGCGTCGCTTCGAGCAGATCGCGGAAGCGCCCAAGCGCGTGGGCGCGCAGCATATCTTCGTAATCGCCGAGCATGGCGCGGATATCGGCCTTGTATTGATGCACGTTGAAGTGATTCAACCAGAACCAGGTCATCACCTCGCGCAATTGGTTCGGCGAATAGAGGTCGCGCAGGATCGTGCGGTCAGCGGTCAACCTCGCGCAATCGTTCAATTCCTGTTGATAGGCGCGACTCGCGGCAGTGCGCAGATCGGAATCGGTGATCGCCCGCAGCGCCTTCGCCTTAGCGGCAAAATCTGGAACCAGCACACCCATGGGTTTCAGTCCCAGCGCATCGATCTCGCTCTGGACCGGCGGCGGCAGATCGTCCTTTGCCGGCGGATGCAGTTCGAATTCGAGCCAATTGCCGGCGCCCATTGCCTTGAGCCGTGCCGCCTCGGCGGCGGTCGCGCCGAAAGTCAGACGATCGAGCAGCAAAAACGTCTTGGCGTCATAGGCGGGCGTGGCGACCGGCGCGGCGAGTCCTGGCCTGGCCGAAGCTGGCATGGCCGAAGCTGGCATGGCCAAAGCCGGCATGCCAAAGGGCAACACCCTCGCCAGAAGCAAAATTGTGCGAAGCCCAAGCCGCTGGCGCACGCCTCACCTCGAATTTGCGCGATGTCGAAAACCTAGCGCTGCAATTGTGAACCGTGTCTGAAGGGGCTTCTCGTCAGCGTCGGCTTCAGCATCGAAGGAACGATCCATCTACGGCACGGTTTGTCCTCGTCGAGGAGGGCAACGCCATGCGTGACATGCGACCGCCGATCTACAGGGATCAGGACGTGCGCCAAGGCGAGATCATCCTGCGCACGCGGACGCGGCGGATCATCTTTCTTGCCGGCCTGATTGGCGCGGTCGTTCTTGGTTTCCTCTCGTTGATCTTGGCGCACGCCGGCCATCATCTCGTCGGATGAGGATCACAGCAGACGCGTCAGGAATTGCAACTCTTCCGCCAAACGCCGCGCGTTGGGCGCGCCGAGATGCTTCTCCAGCCGGGCGTGGTGGCGCTTCCAAATTGGCAGCGCGCGCAACAGCAATTGATGACCGGCGGCGGTCAAAGCGATGCGTCGGCTGCGCTTGTCTTGCGGGTCGGGCTTCGCGGCGGCGAGGCCACGGCGCTGCAGAGGTTTCAAGGCCGCGGTCAAGGTCGTTCGATCCATCGCCAGCAATTGCGCGACATCGCCGAGGCGCGGCGGCTCCGCCCGGTTGAGCGACATGAGCAGCGAGAATTGGCCATTGGTCAGCTCGAGCGGGCGCAGCGCGTCGTCGAAGCGGCGCGCCAAAGCGCGTGCAGCCTGCTGCACATTGAGGCAGAGGCAGGCGTCGCGCAGGAAAAGTGTAGTTTCGAAGGGCACATGCGCTTTTGACATAAAAGGATCATGTTGATATCAACATAATACGTCAAGAGCCTTGACGCTCACGCTTGTGTGTGGACGCGCGGCACGGAGAGGGAGGAAGGCATGACCGGAAAATTCGTCTGGTACGAGTTGATGACCACCGATGCTTCCGGGGCCGAAAGGTTCTATCGCGACGTCGTCGGCTGGGGCGCCCGCGATGCCGGCATGAGCGCGTTCAAATATACTTTGCTGACCGTCGGCGAGATTGCCGTCGCCGGCCTGATGCAGTTTCCGCCCGAGACACCGCAAGCTCAGGAGCGCCCTGCCTGGCTCGGCTATGTCAGCGTCGCCGACGTCGACGCGAAAGCTGCGGAGGCGCAGAAGCTTGGCGCAAAAATGTGCCACGCGCCGACGGACATTCCCAATGTCGGGCGTTTCGCCGTCCTGAGCGACCCGCAGGGCGCCGTTTTCGCCCTGTTCAAGCCAAACGGTGACATGCCGCAGGCCGAGCCGATGACGCGCGGCACGACGGGTTGGCACGAACTCCACGCCGCCGACGCGGAGACGGCTTTCGCATTCTACAACGCGCTGTTCGGCTGGAAGAAAATGCAGACGATGGATCTCGGCCCGCTCGGCAGCTATCACATCTTCGGCGACGAGGGCGCGCCGATGGGCTTTGGCGGCATGTTCAACGATCCGATGAGCGTCCAGCCGCATTGGCTCTATTATTTCGCCGTGGCGGATATCGATGCGGCGGTCGGGCGCGTCGTGGGAGCGGGCGGCAAGGTCAATCACGGCCCCCAAGAAGTGCCCGGCGGCGCCTGGATTATTCAGGGCGTCGATCCGCAGGGCGCAGCGTTCGCGCTGGTCGGCAGCCGCAACGCGGGCGCTGCTTAAAGCGTCGGGCTAGGGTGCCGATCAATCCGGCATGATTCGATAACGCGTCGGCGATGCTAATGTGGCGGCCGCCCCAAGCGGGGCGTCGCTACAGTGGGTCGGAAAATGGATATCGTCTATGCGTTCGAGCCGGATCTTTCGGCGGAAGAATTTCGCGATGTGCTTGTCGCCTCGACGCTGAGCGCGCGACGGCCGGCTAAAGATCTTGGCCGTCTCGAGCGCATGTTACGCCAAGCGAATATCGTCGCCACGGCGCGGGACGGCGCAAAACTCGTCGGCATCTCACGCGCCATCACCGATTTCAGCTATTGCTGCTATCTGTCCGACCTCGCCGTCGATGCTGCCTATCAGCGCCGCGGCATCGGCCGGCGGCTGATCGAAGCGACGCAGGCGCAGGCAGGGCCGCAGACGACGCTGATCCTGCTCTCGGCGCCGGCGGCTGAAAGCTATTATCCCAAGATCGGAATGAAGAGGCACGAGAGCTGCTGGATCATTCCGCGGACGGTTTAAAGTCGGTGTCCTCAGCGCACGCGCGCCGTCAACGCGTTCCAAGCTGCGAGCGAATCCATATAGTCGCGCCAATGGGCGATTTTGCGGTTGTCAATTTTGATGACGGAACAAAACCGGTTATCGTATTTCACACCCGTCGCCAAAATGGTTCCGTGGACCTCGTATTCGAGGACGAGGACTTCGCCATCGTCGGTCCTGTGGGCAATCAGCCGATCCGCGGATTGAAGCGCGATGTTATCGACATAGGCCCTGAAGGCGGCCATCAGGTCGGCGCGCCCTTCGATAACGCGCGGCCAACCGGGAATGTCGTAGAGAACCTCGTAGACGACGTCCAAAGCGAGAACGTCGAAGAAGTGCTCGCCTTCGACACGATCGCCGAGCGCCCCTCGAACCAGATCGAAGTAAGGCTTGGCGGGTTCGTAGGCGGCATATCTCGGACTCGGCATCTCGGGTTCTCCACACTTGCCGGCGTGCTTATCAGACGTCGCGCCGAATCACAGCACGCGCCATCAGCCGCGCGTGCCGCCCCCGCGGAAGCAGATTCAGCGCAAATGAAAAAGACCGCCGAAGCGGTCTATTCACGTGATGGCATTTTAGAAAATTGGTTGCGGGGCCAGGATTTGAACCTGGGACCTTCAGGTTATGAGCCTGACGAGCTACCGGGCTGCTCCACCCCGCGCCAAGAAAGCGTTTCAAAAGAAAACGCTTTGCGTATCGATCCGGCGGCGAACCTAATCCCGGACACAAAAAATACCAGCAAAAAAAGCGAACGGCGGCTTGCACGCGAAGTGAAAGCCGCCGTTGGCGAACGTAAAGAGGTTTCCTGCCCTTCGCAGGCCTGGCAACGACCTACTCTCCCAGGTCTTGAGACATAGTACCATTGGCGCTGAAGCGTTTGACGGCCGAGTTCGGGATGGGATCGGGTCTAGTCACTTCGCAAGAGTCACCAGGCCGGCGAAAGGCAGGAAGCAAACTGGTCAGACGCAAGATCTTGCGATCTGCGGGTCTTAAGCGATCCGATTCTACGCATCGTCTCGATGCGTGATGGGCATTGATTAATGAGAACGATCAAGCCAATCGAGCTATTAGTACCGGTAAGCTTCACGCATTGCTGCGCTTCCACACCCGGCCTATCAACGTGGTCGTCTTCCACGGCTCTCAAGGGAGAACTCGTTTTGAGGTGGGTTTCCCGCTTAGATGCTTTCAGCGGTTATCCCGTCCGTA
>NZ_CANSHK010000056.1:0-14731 GCF_947646745.1 uncultured Methylovirgula sp.
CCGGCCGTGGTCGCCGGCGCCGCCGGCGCGATGGGGACGCGCGGCGCCGCCGAAGGCGAACGGAACCGATGACGCAAGTGCGTCCAACTAGCCGTCATGGCCGGCTTTATGCCGGCCATCCACGCGGCGAAGGATAGCCGGGACAAGCCCGGCCATGACGCGTTGAGGGTGATGCTATTCCCGCCGCGGGGAACGCGACTCAATATTTCCGGATGAGGCTCACGAGCTTGCCTTGGATGCGCACGCGGTCGGGGCCGAAGATGCGCGTCTCATAGGCGGGATTGGCGGCTTCGAGCGCGATCGAGGCGCCGCGCTTGCGCAGCCGCTTCAACGTGGCTTCCTCGTCATCGATCAAAGCGACGACGATATCGCCGGTTTCGGCCGTCTCCTGCTTGCGGATGACCACCGTATCGGCGTCGAAAATGCCGGCCTCGATCATCGAATCGCCGCGCACTTCGAGCGCATAATGTTCGCCGGTCGAGAGCATGTCCGGCGGCAGGGCGATCGTGTGGCTGCGGTTCTGCAGCGCGGTGATCGGCGTGCCGGCGGCGATGCGGCCCATCACCGGAATGGCGACCATGCCGCTGCGCTCGTCGTCCTCTTCGGCCATCGCCATGACCGGGCGCACCTTGCCAAGATTGCCCTCGATGACTTCGGGCGAGAATTTGCGGCCGCGGCCATGCGAGACGGGCGTCGTGGATTCCGGCAGGCGCAGGACTTCGAGCGCCCGGGCGCGGTTCGGCAGGCGGCGGATGAAGCCGCGCTCCTCGAGCGCCAGGATCAGCCGGTGGATGCCGGATTTCGAGCGCAGGTCGAGCGCTTCCTTCATCTCGTCGAAGGAGGGCGGCACGCCGGTTTCCTTCAGGCGCTCGTTAATGAAGCGCAGCAGTTCGCTTTGTTTGCGGGTCAACATTCGGGCGCTCTCGCTCTCGGGCTCTTGGGCGGCTTCCAGCCGAATCACATCCGGACCAGAAGACGGGAAGCCGCTAAACAAAGAGTGAACGGACCATAAAGGTTCTTGCTGTGTTCCGCAAGGGGGGTGGTCGAACTTATCCCCTTTGGACAAGTAGGTGAGAATCATGCTAGAGTTGCGGCCCGAGGCCAGGGCGCGAAGATGGCTAATTATTCGTTGTCAGATATTTGGAACTGGGTCGTCCAGAATCTTACATGGTCGTTTATTGTTCGGGTGCTTCTGATGAGCGCCTTCATAACGGCTGCCCTGAACAGAGCCTTCGGATTATTAGAAAACTGGAAAAAGCAGCTTTGGTTTTTCGGTGCGGCCGTTCTACTGATCGGAGCTACAGCGTGGGCGTTGGACGATCTGAGACCTCGCGCAAAATTCCAAGCGTTGATAACCTATCTAGGTACCACGTTAGGGCCTCCTGGAGGGGCAATTCTTACAGCCTCCATTATAAATGCAGGTAGCGCTCAAAGCGTGGCGATGAGTTTCCAACTCAAGACGACAATCGATGGCCGAGATTATTTCGGCATTCCCGCCACCGTTCCGGCAAATGTACAATTCATAGTTGGCAACCAAAAATATACTTACCACTCAAGCGACTCGCTAGTTACCAAGGCTAGTTCTCCAATTCCTCAAGGCGGAGAAGTGAACGGAATCGCTCTATTTGTATTTCCTACTATTCCCCCGGCCCTTTTAGCTAGGCCGGCGACATTTTATTTCACGTTCAAGGATGCTTTTGGAGAATCCTATAATGCGAGCATTGATACCACGGGAAACATGGTTCCGCCGACCGTAGATTTGCCGGGCATTACTGCAATAGCACCGACGACCTTAACGCCACCTGCCAGCGCGGCACCGCCTCAATCAAAATGAACGCAGGAAGAAAACAGCTCCCCGACGATCCTCACCCCGACGCAGAAGATCGGTTCAATCGCCTTTTGCAGGAGATGATAAAACCGGCAAAACAGGTTGAGCAAATACCATCAGAAGAAGATCAAACATCAGATGCGGAGCGTGACGAAGATTGTGGCGATACTCAAACTCCCACAGATACTTCTGAAGATGCTTCTTAGAGACGTGAATGTAAGTGCCGTTGATGCCGCGTTTCAGCATCGCCCAATAGCTCTCAATCGTGTTGGTGTGCGCTTCGCCCCGGACATACTCATATTCTGAGTGATTGACGCTTTCGTGCGCGTAACCGTGAATGTCGATCCCGCGATAGACGCGCGCATCGTCGGTCATGACGTGGGAACCTTCCTTCACCCATTTCTTCACTTGCGGCAGGATTTGATTGGTATGGCGCGCGCCGACTTGGCGGCTCAGAACGTCGCCGTTGCGCTCGACCATGCCGAGAACGATAGCCTTGTCGTCTTTGCCGACCGGATCGCGGCCACCGAGGAACGCTTCGTCAATTTCGACGATGGGAGCGGCCTTGGTCGATCCTCCTAAAGGGCGGTCACCATCCACAGCGCCCATGTGCTGGCGAATTTTGCTGCACATGCGCCATGCCGTTTTGTAGGTGACGCCGATCTGCCGCTGTACCTCTTTCGCCGCAACGCCATTCCGCGAAACGGAAAAGAGGAACATGACATAAAACCAATCGGTGAGGGGCGTACGCGCTTGCTCGAAGGGCGTGTCCTTGGTCGGGTAAACCTGATAGCCGCAATGCTCACATGTGTAAGAGCGGCGTCCGCGCGTGCGATAATAGTTCGCCTCGCGATGGCAGCTCTGGCAAATATGCCGCTTGCCGTACCGAACCCGCATGACGTGCTCTAGGCAGGCATCATCGTTCGGGAACCGCTTCTGGAAATCTTTGAGGGTAGGTAGCTTCTTCGTGCCCATGAAGCGAACCTACTACATTACCGTTTACTTGCCTAGAGGGGATAATTCCGGGGGTGGTACTGTCCGAACTAGGACACTCGATATTTGAAATTAGGACGTTTGCCTTTAGCTTAAGCGTCGGCAATGCACCGCGCGAGGCGTCCAATGGCAAAAAAGCCCAATCGCATTTCCGAAACCGATCTTCTCTATCCGACTTTAGAAATACTAGCCGCTCAGCCTAGCGGCGAGATGACCACAAGCGACTTGATCGTTGAATTAGAAGCCAGAATGAAACCGACAGGAAAGGACGCGGAATTAATTGACGGGCGCAAAGATACTTATTTCAGTCAAATCGTCCGCAACATGGTTTCTCACAAAACGGCACCCGGCAATATCATTGCCGAAGGTTTTGTCACCCATCTTGGTGCGCGTAAGGGCCTAAAGATTACGGATGCAGGAAAAGCGCATCTGTCTCATCGCTGAGAGTAGCGCGCTTTATATCCCGGCTTGAACCACTTTAATTCTGTGCCGATCGCGTCTTTATCCCAAACAAACCAAGCATAAGCTGTCGTGCCGGAACCCTTGACCTCTGCACCCGCCGGATAAAACGTGATCCGCTCGCTAAACACCCAAACCCGCGCGGGGGGATGTTTGGCGAAAATTGTATTCGCGCGGTTCGCGCCCTCGAGAAATGCAAGGCGTAACAGCAACGCAAACTTTTTTTCAGCGTTCGCAACGCCAGCCGCGACGAAGCCTTCGGCGCTATTGTAAGGAGGATTAGTCACGATGTTCGCAGCACGTCGATTGGCGGTGACAAAATCAACTCCCGCCTCGCCATAACCACGCTGGTAGAGATCGGAACTGACAACATTGCGGCCCGTCTGCGCCAGAACTTCCGACATAGCGCCATTGCCGCACGCGGGCTCCCATATACCGCCCTCGAATTTTTCATTGTCGATTAACGCGTACGTCGCCCATGCTGGCGTCGGAAAAAAATCAGGACCGTCGAGATCGGCAAACCTTTTCAAGGTCGGCTTAAAGCCGCCGGAAAGGTTGTATGTTGCGTCCATTGATTCGGTCCTCCACATGAGGACTAATCATAACTGAATCAAATAGTTAATGAAGCTTTAAGGGTGAGTCAAAACGACCCACCCGCTAATCACGCCCTCCTTGAATTACTTTAAAATTCCGACGTGTCCAATGAATCTTGCGCGGATCGCGCGATGCATTCGCCAAGCAAGCCGCTAGAAGCTCGCCAATCGTCCAAGCATGATCTGTAAGGCCAAGTGCCGTCGCGGGCGCCTCGCGGCGCCCGAGATTTCGGGGAGATTTTTGGAATTCGTGAAAGTATTGTTCTCTGGATCAAGCGCGCTACGACAGGGGCCGCGCGGGAACGGGACCGAACACCATGAGCAACGTCGAACCGGGTCCGGATGATCCGCCTTCAGAAGTTCGTGCAGCCGGCGAGATTGGCGTCACGCCAGGCGCAATTGTTTGGCTCAGAGATCTTTCTCTGGGGGCGGTGCTGGTCCTGACGGTGATCGGCGTGGCTTACACGAGCTATTCGCGACGACCCATCGCCGTCTATTGGGATTTCCTCGCGCCGCTCATTGCGCTCGTGTGTGTCGCCGCCGGATGGCGATGGGCCAGCGAAAGAGGCGCGCGGTTGCAGTTGATACGCACGCAGGCGCTTCATTGGATTGCGTTCATCGTTGTGATGAACGTGCTGCTGCTGCCCAGCGTTCAAAAAATTCTCGGCGTGAGCGCCGACGGGCTCGCCATGCTCACTCTCTTGGCGCTCGGAACCTTCACCGCCGGCGTGCATATCAATTCGCTGCGCATCTGCCTGCTTGGGCTCTTGATGGTTCTCGGCGTTCCAGCGATTGCCTGGGTCGAGGAGTCAGCCGCCATTCTCGTGCTTGTCGCCGGACTGGCTCTCGCAATTTGCGCCGTATTTTGGTGGCAATGGCGCAAAGGGGCCGACTGACTCCACTGCGTTCAGCAATGGGAGGCAATCGTCGTTTAGCCGTAAGCAACGCCCGGATTGCTTTGGCCAACCTCGATAATATATCCGTCGGGATCGCGAATGTAGCAGCGCGTTTCGCCGTATTTGGGCTTTGGCTCGGTTATGAACTCGGCTCCGCGGCTTCGCCATAATTCATAGCAGCCCTGAATATCGGCAACGCGGATGTTCATAAAGCTGCTGACTTTATCCGGGTCGGCTGGGACGCTGAGCGTCACCGTCGGTTTGTCAGGCGTCGGGCCACCTCCGGGATTGACGAGGAGCCAGGTGTTCGCAATTTGGATATATCCGGGCGCGCCGTCGCTGTCGCCTCGGCTCAGGATACGACCGC
Source organism: uncultured Methylovirgula sp. (assembly GCF_947646745.1). Taxonomy (NCBI): domain Bacteria; kingdom Pseudomonadati; phylum Pseudomonadota; class Alphaproteobacteria; order Hyphomicrobiales; family Beijerinckiaceae; genus Methylovirgula; species uncultured Methylovirgula sp. The sequence goes on from NZ_CANSHK010000056.1 coordinate 5,137, forward strand.
CAAAGACCTTTTCATAGAATCGAAGTGACCGTTCGACATCGGCGACCGTGAGAAAGTGTGCGATGGAGATCCCCTCCGTCGGGGGCATCTGATAGCTTTTCTGCTCGACTTGCACGTCACTCATGGACAACTCCCATTTGCCTGAGCGCTCCCGCCAGCGCCACAAGGCGCGCGCTAGGGGCTCGATCGTCAGACGGCATCGGCGCTGAACGAGCAGCCGCTTCGCTGGATCTTGGTTCTAGGAAGCCCGAGCCGCGCGCGCCGGGGCTGTCCTTTGATTCATCACTTTCATAAGCGCGTGCGCGGCCGGCCCGGACGACGCTGGATTTTGCCCGGTGATCAGCTCGCCGGCTGTAACGACGTGAACACCCCAATCCTTAACCTTGGAAAAGATTGCGCCGAGCTTCAACATCTCGTCCTCGACAAGGAACGGCACAACCTTCGTCAAGCCCATCTCTTCTTCCTCACCGTCGGTGAAGCCCGTAACCTCCTTGCCTTCTACCAAAAGTTTCCCGTCCGGCCTTTTGACATGACGCAGTGCGCCCGTGGAATGGCAGACGACGGCGATCGGTTTGCCGGCGGCGATGAAGGATTCGAGCAGCTTGATCGAGTTTTCATCTTCGGCCAGATCCCACATCGGGCCGTGGCCACCCGGATAGAAGACGGTGTCGAAGTCTTCTTGCCTCACGGCGGCGAGGCGAAGGCTTTTGTCGAGCTGAGCTTCGGCAGTCGCGTCGTTTTCGAACCGGCGCGTGAGGTCGGTACGGAATTCGGGTTCGTTGCTTTTTGGATCAAGCGGGGGCCGTCCTCCTTTCGGAGACGCAAGCGTGATATCGACGCCGGCGTCTTTGAACACGAAGTAAGGCGCAGCAAGTTCCTCAAGCCAGAAACCCGTCTTGCGTCCCGTATTTCCGAGTTGGTCATGGGAGGTGAGAACCATCAGGACTTTCATGAAATCCTCCTGTCGCTCAGCGGTCTTCAGGGAAAAAATGCGATTGTCACATGACGTCAGGCCATGAGTTTTGCTCACGGCTTTGTCTTGACGGGAAAACCTAATCCTGCGCTGCCGCAGCATCGCGACCAAAGGCGCGATCATGCCCGGATTGGCGATTGGACCTTGAGTGGAGTTGGGGTCTAATTGACGGCAACAAGCGGTCAAGCTTCGTGAAAAAACGCACCACATCGGCCTCCGCTTGGAATGCGAGCCCAATAGACGTCTTCGTAAGCGCTTTGATGATCGCGGGGTCGGTTCGACAAAGTCGAAGCGACTAAACTGTCTTAATGCGTTGGCGTCGACGGCGACAGTTGAAGCATGTAAATCATTTCGAGTCCAATTTCTTCGGCGCAAGCGCTTCGTCCGCCGGCAAAGCCAAGCTAAAGGAGCGCATGTTTTATAGTGAGTTCATTCGCTAAAGTGCGCGAGAGTTGTTCGACTGCGCTTGGTTCAGCCGTTCATCAGTTCGCCGCGAAAAACATTTCAGCGAGCAAACGCAGAATTAAAGCGGCCGCCAACCGGAGCGCCGCAACTCGGGACCAAGGTAAATTCCTTGGCGACCGCGCGCGCGATCACGCTGGGGTCGGCCTCGCCGCTCGAAAACAGGGCGATCGTTCGCCGCGCAATGGATTCAGCGACAGGGCTGCTTCGATCCCAAACGTTGAGGAGACGCAAGGCTTCGGCATAGGCCTTCGTCATGACTTCAATGTCGTGAGGTCCGTAGGGGCTGCCTTGCAAAAGGCGCAGGATCGGCATCAACGCTCTCTCCTTAGAACAAAGGCGGGAGCGCAAAAGGGTCTCTCAGCCGTCGCGGCCTCGGCTACGCTTCGCGCGACGATGGGCTGACCGTACGCCTGAAAGTGGCGATGGTCATTAAATTAAGACATAGCGCGCGCAACACTGCCTCCGCAGCGTGGGGCGGGGCGCACAAGGCCGCCCCGCGAGGCGGCCTTGAAGGGTCACGGCAAATCCTGTTTGACGCAGGTGATGCCGGCATCGAGTTTATAATTGCAGGCGATAATCTGCTTGTCCGCAGGATTGAGCAGCCAGACCGACGTGACATTGCTGTTCACGGCCGTCCCGGCGATGGCGATATATTTGCCCATCTTCATCGCCATCATCCCTTGTCCGCCCATGCCTTGGCATCCCGCGCCTTGGCACCCCGTCCCTTGTCCCATCATGCCTTGGCCCATCATGCCCCCCTGACCCGACATGCCTTGGGATCGGCCGCTTTGCGTGAAAGCGAATCCGATTGCCGCGGCGCATAGTGCGGTCAGGATGATTTTGCTCGGGCTCATGGCGAACTCCTCTTGTCAGCGATCCGATCCGTCGCTTTTGCAGGCGTTCCGCGTTGAGGGCGATGATCTAGCTCAAATCGCGATGCCACTGCGCAGGCGCGGGCGCGTCATCCTCGACCGTCGCCAACTCCAATTGCGAGGGCGCGAAGCGCCTTTTCCGTTTAGGAAGCCTGCAAAGATGGGCAAGGGCGGGACGGCCCGGCGCTGAGCCATGCGCCTAGCGTAGCGCGCTCAGTCCCTTTCGGAGATCCTCGAGATTCATCACCGGCTGCAATTCGATTTCCGCGTCGAGGCCTGCGAACAAGGGTTCGGCGATGCCGGGTATTTCGGATGAATCTTTCATATCGAAGACGATGAGCGCGCAGCGGTATCCATCTTCGGCGAGGAAATAGGCGGCTTCCGGCTTCAGCTTGTTCAGCGTCGCCTCCATGAGGCTTGGCAACGAGCCGTCCTTGATCGCGCGGCTGCCGGTTTGGGTTGGAATGACGAGTCTGAGCATCATGCGCATGTTCACCCTCCATCGAATTGCGAAGCAAACATCAAGGAAAGCCGCGGCGGCTGCGATTTCGTCGCCTGTGACGCGTCGGACGATGCGCTCGTCATAAAGGCGTTGCGGGTGAAGATCAGCACAGCATAGACGAGCGGGTCAAAGATCAGCAGGGCAGGGGCCATGCCGCCGGTCTCACCCCTGTGCGGGCTGAAGCTGCGAGGCGCCGCGCTTGAAGAGCATGTCCCAGAGCTTGTCTTCGCCGATGGCCCGGCCGACTTCGCGGAAGGCGAAGAAGGGGATCAAGGCGACGAACATCAGCGCGACGACGCAGACGAAGCCTTTCAGCGTGCCGCCGCCGACAAGCGGAACGCTGCGCGCGACGCTTTCGCCGTGCCAGAGCCCGATCAGCATGCTTTCGCCGATATGCGCGGCAACGAGCAGAACGGCGAAGGCGAGGGCCTTGTAGAGGATCGGGTAGATCAGCGGGCCCGACTTGAGCCGGCCGGCGAAATCCAGGTCTTCCGCGACAAGCAGCACTTTCGAGAGCGCAAGCGCATTGATCAGCGCCAGGCCATGCGACAGGAAATGGATGTGCTGCCTGGCCAAGACGACGGTCTCGCAAAGCACATAGATGCCGAAGATCACCCAGAGATAGAGCACGATGGCGAGAAGCTGCTTGAATTCGCGCGTCGCCCAGTCGATCAGGCGGTGTTCGGCCGGCTGTTCCTGCGTCGTCATCATGCCCTCCATCGCCACATCGGCGGTTGGACACACAGACATGGGAAGGCGCGGACTGGCGCGAGCCCTGTCTCTCGGCTTATCCGCGCCGCGCCGATCCCGGCGCGCCGGCCGGTATCGCGCTCAGCACTCTTCCGGCACTTTGCTGAAGCGTTCGCAGAGCGTTTTCATCAGGTTGATGGCTTCAGGGCCATAGAAGGAACTGTAGCGGGCGTTGACGCAGCTTTTGGCGGTCTTCAGCACGCCTTGGATTTCATGGCGTTCGAGCACGCCTTTTTCCGCCAGGGCGTCGAGAAGGGCGAAGAGAATGGCGCTGCTGACGACAGCCAGGCTTTTTTCCGAGACAAGAGGGCTTGAGGGGATCGGCATGGTTCACGCTCCTGTGAACCCTATGCTAGCGCAGCGCCGAGCATTGTAAATAATGAAAAGGTCCTATGCGCAAAACGCGGGCGAGGCGGTTCAGCGCAAATGCAGCAGCTTGGCGAGGACCCAAAGCACGGCGAGGACCACGGAGCCCGCAACCGTCAGGGCGCAAAGGCCGGCGATCGCAGCGCCGATGAAAAAGACGACACGGCGGAAATGGCCCTCGGCGTTGGACGGGAACTCGATCTTGTTCGAGCGCGGCGGGGTGAGGTCGAAATGCATGGCCCTGTCCTTTTCGCAACCGCGCCGATCATAGAGGACGCCGCCGCCGCCGCAAGGGCCGGCGCGGCGCGGGCGCCTTTCGGTGATTCGCGCACCGGGCTGTGGGAAACGTCACATTCGAAGCCTCCGGCATTTGATTTGAGCACCGGGAGCAGCGCGCCGGCCGCTTTGATCCGATAGGCCCCGCGCTTGCCGGAGGCAGAGATGTGTGAAGCGCTTCAGCCGCAACTCTTCGACGCGGAAACCTATCTTCGCGAACTGCGCGCGGCCGGCTGCTTCGTCAAGCTGACCGAAGGGTTCATTTCAGGATACGAAAGCCTGCACGTCTGCAATCGAAACGCCAATTCGAAATTGGAGATTGCGATCGCCTCGAAATGGGCGCGCTCGAAGAAGGCCGACCCCTTTTGGAAGCAGGAGGTCATTGCCGTGCTCAAGGTCGAGCGGCAGCGTAATCTGTCGATCGACACAGCCTTCGGATAGGCCGGCCCGCCGGTCGGGGCAAATATTGACGGGAAAACAGCGCTCGGCCCCGATTCTATTTCGGCGGCTTGAGCCGGCGCTTCGAGACGTGAAATGTCGGGGCTGCGCCGCCGGGCGCAGCCTCGCCCCGGACATAGGTCTTCTGCCAACCTTGCGCGACGGCTTGCGGATCCAATTGCCGCAAGTCCGCATTGAATTTCGTCCGGCTCTCCGTCCAGGCATCGTGTTCGGCCTTGAGGGCGGGATCGTCGCTGAGATTAGCCAGGCTCGGCTCGACCGAATCGAGCAGGGCATGCGGCGCGAGGGTGACGAAGCAGAACGGTTCACCCTTATTAAACCGCACGGTGCCCGGCCGCGTGAAGCGCCAATTCATCGTGAAGGTCATCGAGAGCCAATCGGTTTCGATCAGCCCCTCAAGCGGGACGATCTTGTCGCGATGCGCGTTGGGCGTTCCCCGCACCCAGATGGCCCAGCCGGGAGACGTGCGAAACAAATAGCCGGGGTGGAAGGTCAAAATTCCATGCCCGAAATGCGAGACGGCGATCTGGTTGATTTTCTCGCCGGCCTCGTCGGAACGCACGTGCAGATCGTCGATTCCCGTGCCGCCGAAATAGGTGGCTTCGACGGAAAAGGGCAGCAGGATTTCCCAGCCACTGGCATTGGCGATCGATAGCGGAATGCAGCGATAGGCAAATCGCTGATCCGTCGCATCCATCCAATCGCGATCGGATCGTGCCGGGACCAAATCCGGGGCATCGTCGCGCAGACGGTAACAACGAAGCTGCGGAGCTTTGACCGAGTCATTCATCGGGCCGAACCTCGTTGAGCTATCTATTTGGCGGAAGGCCCGATGCTAAAATCCGTCTTGACGCTTCCGTCGGCCTGAAAAGTTAAAGTGTAAGAGACATCGGCGTCGGAGCTCAGGCTAAAGTTACTGCCTTCGCTAAAGCTTAAAAAGGGAACACAATAATCAGAGCCGCCGGGCTGATCAGCCAGCCAGATATTGAATGTGTGGTGCAGGTTTCTATCGACGCAAAACGACCGAGTCCCCGAATTGCCCCCACGTGTCCTGGCCGAGATGGCCATTCTCGTGGTAGCGATCGGTTTGCGCTCTATAGTAGAACGCGGGCAAGCTGAGCGTCGTGTCGAAAAAGTAACAGTTGCCGGTGCGCGCTTCCAGCCAGCCTCGCGAAAGCCAGTCTCCCGTTGACTGTTGATAGGCGATGGCGAAATAGACGGTGTGGGGATAGGCGTTGCAAATATTGATGTTTGTGAGTTTTCCCGCAGCGACGGCAGTTGAAAGCGGGGCAAGGAATTCGAGCGCGGCGGCCATAGCGCCGAATACAATTTTCGGGTTCACGAGGGCACCCCAAAGCTGAGCATGCGCAGCATATCGGGCGACAGTCTTGAATCAAGCATCACGGCTGCTTTTGCTGCTGTGACCGCTCCATGCAGCGGGCCGCTCTAAGCTATGAGAATCGATCACGGTCATGATTTCAGATCGTTCGATCCGAAATCACCGATATCTATGCGCATGGCCGCGGCGGGCGCGATATTGGAGCCGTTGCAAGTTTGGTTACACGACACCGGCGCTCAGGAATTCATGAATTGGCTGCCATATGTCATGCTTGGTGACGCCGGATATTTCCGATAGGTCCTTTGCGAAAACCTCGGCCCAGGACAGCAGGTCGCGAATGTTCTTCATCGTCAAAACGCTGGTTTCGGCGGTCATAATTGCGATTATCGCGACCGTCTCGAAGCGCTATCCCGGCTTCGGCGGCCTCATCGCCTCGCTGCCCCTCGTTTCGGTGCTCGGCATGATTTGGCTCTGGCTAGAAAAACCGGACGCCGCGAATATGGAGTATCATGTCGAAAGCACGTTTTGGTTTGTGCTTCCGTCCTTGCCGATGTTTCTGGCGATACCCGCTTTGATGCGCAAAGGTGTGCCCTTCTGGCCTTCGCTCGCAATCGGGTGCGGCCTGACGGTCGTGCTCTACAGCCTCATGTTATGGCTAGCCCCCAAGATCGGATTGAAGCTTTAGCTGGCCGCCAGCCAAATAAGGCGCGTGCCAACCGTCTGCCCCAATCTGCATTTATCTTGCCGGGATGCAAAAAATGCCCCTCGCTTTGATCATCTTGGCCGCGATGGCCGTCGCCCCGGCGCAAGCCATGGAAGACAACTTCACCCCGCGTCTCATCCAGGCCATTCAAAACTACCTGCAAGCCTACGAAGTGTGTCTGCGGCGCGTCATCGCGGCGTCGCCTACCGCCGGCCAGCAGCCGGAGCAAATCGCCAAGGCGGCGGTCAAGACCTGCCGGGAAAAGGACGCTGACGTCAGAGCGACAAGAAAGACGGTGTATGGGTTCCCGAGCGTCGACAATTTCATGGCCGGGCAGAGCGACAGAATATTGGCCTTCAGTATGCAGCTGGCAAAGGCCCACATCGAAAGCTCGAGCCGTCGTTAGCGTGGCCTTCCATCATGGCGCGCAAAAGGCCGAGGCGATTTAGATATGCTTTTGAAATCAGCTTGTTATGCTGGTGCTGCAAGAGAGGATTGAACTCTCGACCTCTCCCTTACCAAGGGAGTGCTCTACCACTGAGCTACTGCAGCTTATTGCCTGACGGTCGGGCGCGGACGGTCGAAGCGCCGGCTATGTCGCATAGGCGGGGCCGATAGGCAAGCCGGCGTCAGACGCCGCTGGTGGCGGCCGCGCGGCGGCGCTCCAATTCGGCATTGAGGGCAGCCCCGACCAGCACGATCAGGACCGAGACCCAGATCCAGGTCATGAAGCCGATGACGGCGCCGAGCGAGCCATAGACGCGGTCGTAACTATCGAAGGCCGCGACATACCAGGAAAACAGAATCGAGGCGCCGAGCCAGGCAAAGGTGGCAAGGACGCTGCCCCAGGTCATCCATCGCCATCGTCCGCCGATCCGGCTCGGGCCGACGCGATAGAGAATGTCGAGAGCGATCGTATCGCTGACGAACAGGACCGGCCAGCGCAGCCAATCGAGCAATTTGTCGAGCGAAGAATGAAAGCCCGCAAAATTCCAGACAATGGGCAAGACGACGACGCCGGCGAGCGCCACGACCATGAAGACGACCGCGGCACAGGTCATCGCCAGGGTCGTCGCGTAGAAACGCAGCAGGCTGCGTTTCTCTCTTTCGCCATTGACGACGTTCAGCGCATCGAACAGCGCGCTCATGCCGGAATTTGCGCTCCACAAAGCGATGAGAAAGCTGCCGAGGAAGGTCAGATTTTGCACGCTGTTGCTGTGGCCGGCAACGCGCATGATCTGGTCGCGGATGAGGCCGATGACGCTCTGCGGGAAAACGTCTTTCAGCAGATTGAGATGGCTCGCGATCGTGTGCGGATCGGCGAACATGCCATAGAGCGAGACGATCGTTGCGATGGCCGGGAAAATCGCCATCAGCCCGAAAAAGGCGACGCTGCCAGAATTGGCCACGAGGCGGTTGCGGCTGATGGACAAGAAGACCCGGCGCGCCAGATCGAATATGGCCGGCCCTCCACCGGCCGGCGCCGCGATCCCTCTGTCGTAATTAACGTCGTCTAACCTATTCATGGATCATTTGAGCGAGAGAAGCCAAAGAAACGCAGGACTTAGACTTTCGAAAGTCGAGTTCCCGCTCTAATCCGCTCGAATTAATCTTCGCATTGCCCATCCCTTTGTCCCATCGGAAAAAACTCTTCCTCGCACGATGCGACGGAAACCGATTGTTATCCTTCTGCCCCCTAGATTAGCAGCGCCAGCGTAAGATGAGCGGCCAGAATGACCTATCCTGTGTTCAAAGACATCGATGCTCCGGCCCGGGATACCGAAACGTCGGCGGAGGAGATTGCCCGCCGCGCTGAAGCCATCGTCAATCCGGCGTCCGGCCTTGCCAACGATTACCTAAATCTTTTCAATGAGATCGTCATGCTCATCGAGCAATTGCCGGCCATGCCGGAATTGATCGAAGATATCCTCACGTGGCGGCCGGTGACCTACCAGGCTTATTTTGCGAAATCGATCCTGCCCGGCAGCGTTTCGGCGCTCGAGGCTTACGCCAAGCTCGATCTTTCGTTCCGCCGCGACTTCGAAACGGTCGTCGCCGATCTCGACCGGCGTGCGGTCGGTTCCGTCGTCGCGATCCGCCGGCAGTACAAGAAGCAATGCGATACGGCCTCTCCGGCGATGATCGAAATCTGCGAACGCGCCGGCTCGGCGCTACGCGAGGTGCTGTCGACGGCGAGTGACCTCGTCAATCACGGCCGCCGCATCGAGCGCGAAAGCGAGCAGGAACGCGCCGACCGGCTGATCTATGGCACGCTGCGGCGCGTCGGCTGAACCGTCGCGGCGGTCTTCAAACTTTCCATCGCATCGTATTTCGCCGAAAGCCGCGGCGCAGGCCGGCGCCCTTGACGGAAACGGGCAAATCTCTTCCTGTCCGGACGCGCACGGTGCGCCATGGAACGAGCGGCTTTGACGTCAACCCTCATGCTTGGTGCCGATGCGGCCGACATCGCCAAGGCTGCCGAGATTCTCCGCGCCGGCGGGCTCGTTGCTTTTCCAACCGAGACCGTCTTCGGCCTTGGCGCCGATGCCACCTCGGATCGGGCGGTTGCCAAGATTTACGCGGCCAAGGGGCGCCCCGCGTTCAATCCGCTGATCGCCCATGTCGCCGATCGCGCGGCGGCGGAAAGGCAAGGCCGGTTCTCAGCAGCGGCCGCGGCCTTGGCGGCGGCCTTTTGGCCGGGACCGCTGACCCTTGTTTTGCCCTTGGCCGAAGGCGCGCGCGTCTGCGCTCTCGCCCGTGCCGGGCTCGACAGCGTCGCGATCCGCGTGCCGGCGCATCCTGTCGCCCGCGCGCTGATCGCCGCGCTCGGCCGTCCGGTGGTCGCGCCCTCCGCCAACCGCTCCGGCCATGTCTCGCCGACCAGCGCCGC
>NZ_CANSHK010000057.1:0-12580 GCF_947646745.1 uncultured Methylovirgula sp.
CTGACGGCGCTCGCCGCCCGCGGCTTCGACAAGGCCGCGCTGGCGCGGCTTATGCCTGCGGCCGGCACCGGCGTCGCCACGCCGGGCGCGCTCGCCAAGCAATTCGCGGCCGAGACCGACGCGATTCTCGCCACCGCACCGGCGCCGGCGGCGCATGGCTTCCTCGACCGTTTGATGAAGGACGCGCAAGGCCTCGTCCGCATCCGCAAGATCGGCGAGACGAGCGGCGACAGCCTTGCCGCGCAGGTGACGCGCATCCAGAATGCGCTCGATGCCGGTTCGGTCGAGACCGCCTATCAGCAATGGACGGCGCTTCCCGCCGCCGCGAGAACCAAATCGCAGGCCTTCGGCACGGCGGCGAAAGCGCGGCTCGATACGATCGCCGCCGCGCGGGCGATCGAAGCCGAGACGCTGGCGAGCCTCGGCAAGGCGAAATCTTGAGCGCAGCGGGGAGTTGGCGCATGCTGGCCGCGCCGGCCGTAGGCTTTGGCGCCGGTGATCTTGTGCTAGCCTAGCCGGCCCGTAACACGAGTAGGTCGATGATCCGCGTTCTGATCTTTCTTCTATTGCTCGCCGCCGCGGCGCTGGGGATCTCGTGGCTCGTCAATCATCCGGGCGACATTTCGCTCAATTGGCAGGGCTATAATGTCCAAACGAGCGTCGCGGTCGCGGCGGGCCTCACCGCCGGCATCGCGCTTATTCTCGCGCTCGTCTTCGGCTTCTTGCTGTATTTGTGGAACGTGCCGGCGCGGCTGGCGCAGCGGGCCAAGCGGCGGCGCAAGGAAAAGGGCTATGCGGCGCTGTCGCGCGGCATGATCGCGGTCGGCGCCGGCGATGCGCATCTCGCCCGCAAATCGGCGACCGAGGCGAGCAAGCATCTCGATCAGGAGCCGCTGACCTTGCTGCTCGGCGCCCAAGCGGCGCAGCTTTCGGGCGACCGCGCCGCGGCCGAGACCGCCTTCAACAAATTGACCCTCGATCCGGCGACCAAGCTGCTGGGCCTGCGCGGCCTGCATATCGAGGCGCAGCGGCGCGGCGACCCGGCGGCGGCGCTGCATTTCGCCGAAGAGGCGCATAAGATCGCGCCGCTCTCCTGGTCCACCAAAGCCGTTCTCGACCATCGCGCCGCCGAAGGCCGCTGGGAGGCGGCGCTCGCCGTGCTCGAGCGCCAAATCGCCGCCAAATTGATCGACACGCCGACGGGCGAGCGCCAGCGCGCCGTGCTCGAAACCGCTTTGGCGCAGGAAAAGGAAGCCCAGGCCGAATGGGAACAGGCCTTGGTCCTCGCCCGCAAGGCGCTGAACCGGGCGCCCGACTTGATCCCCGCCAGCGTCGCCCTGGCGCGGATTCTCGCCCGCCGCGGCGAATTGCGCAAAGCCGCCAAGACCGTCGAGACGGCCTGGGAGCGCCAGCCGCATCCTGACCTTGCCGAAGTCTATCTCAACCTGCGCCCCGGCGATTCGAATGCCGACCGGCTCGCCAAGGCGCGCACGCTCGCCAAGATCAAGCCGGCCGATCCCGAAAGCCGCCTCCTCGTCGCCCGTGCGGCCTTGGCGGCGCGCGACTTCGCCGCCGCGCGCGAGGCCATGGCGCCGCTGATCGGCGAGGACCAGCGCCCGACGCAGCGCATGTGCCTCATCATGGCCGAGCTCGAAGACCGCGAGACGGGCGATGCCGGCAAGGTGCGCGAATGGCTCGCCCGCAGCGCCCGCGCGCCGCGCGATCCGGTCTGGATCGCCGACGGCATCATCGCCTCGCAATGGGCGCCGATCTCGCCGGCGACGGGCCGGCTCGACGCTTTCGTCTGGGAGAAGCCGGCCGACCGGCTCGGCGCGCCGATCGAGGCCGAGGATTCCTGGATCGCCCAGGCCGAGATCGCCCAAGCCGAGACCGCGCCGGCGCTCGCCGCGCCGGACATGTCCGCGCCGCCGCAGGCCGATAGCATGGCGCCGGCGGCAGCGGCCGAAATCCTGCCGCCGCCCAAGGCCGAGACGCCCGCCCATAATGGCGGGGCGGCCAAACAAAAGGTCATCTTCCCGCTGCCCGCGGCGCCCGACGATCCGGGCACGGCGGAAGAGGCGGACGAGACCGACGCCGCCGACCGCGTCGGCTTTCCATAATCGGCTTTCCATAAAGAGCGGCCGGCGCGGTTGCCAAATCGGCCGCAACCGGCATAAGAGAGGCGCCGGCCAATCCGCCCGGCACGCCGCAATAGCTCAGCTGGTAGAGCACCTCATTCGTAATGAGGGGGTCGGGGGTTCGAATCCCTCTTGCGGCACCAGTCGCCCTATCCGCGAAAAGTCCGAGGCGACCCTGATTTAGTTATAAATCAATCGCTTAGACGAAATCCTCATTTCGTCCTGATCCGTTTGCTGTATATTCATATCCAGCAAATCGTTGGTAGAAATGTTGGTACAGCGGACCGCTGCCAAATTGTACCAACAAACCGATATGCTGCCTCACGCCATTTTACGCGCGTTGAGGTCACGTCCGTTTACATTCTGTCCGTAGGGCTGTCGCCGACACATGCGGACGCATTTCTGCCCCAAGAAATCATATCCGGATGGGTATACCCTAGCGGACTTTCATTTCCCTCCTGATCTCCCAATTCGATTATATTTCACCCACCCCCCGCGGCTTCGATTTTTGGCCGCCGAGCAACTCTTTGCCGGTCAGCTGAGGGTGCCTCTCAAAATTTTACAAAATAATTCGGCCTACGTCAGTGAGCGGCGCGGGCCCGAATCTGACAAACCTCTGGATGGTTGCGTTTTGATTTCATAACTTGCTTCCGTGAAACAGAAATGCTATTTGGCTTTTGGCTCCCTGCGATTCGAGGTCGCCAATGGCTGCTACGGTTCACGTTCTCCACCCTCAATCTTCCGCTCTGGCGGGCTTTCTGCGAGTTGGGCACACCGGCCACAAGAAACTTCTCGACCTTCATGCAGCCGGTCGTTTTCCGTATCGCCGAGTCGTTTTTGACGCTGCGCACCTAGAGGAACAAATTGAACTGGTAAAAAGCTTACGCGCCAGCGGCTCCGAGATCGTGCTTGACCCGAATTTTGCTGAAATGGCCACGGTCGGTCGGTTTGGCTCGTCTTCGCTACAAAAGCTGCCATGGGCGAACTTGGATCGCCCCTGGAATCCGGCCGACTTCAGGGATCGTCGAAATCAGGATGCTCCCAAATCGATCGCCGATTTCGCTGTAAAAGCGGGCGTGGACGCGGTGCTCGCGCCGACGCACTTGCTGGAACACGTGAACGACGCTTGGTGGTCTGCTGATCTGCGTTTGTGTGAGGCGCTGCGGCGGGAACTCGACAACTGTGGCGGGTCGAATATCGCTATCGACTATCAGGTAATCACGACGAACACGCTCCTAAAGGATTCTGCCAATCGCGGCTCCATTGTCGCTGACCTTATGTCCATGCCCATAGAGAATGTCTGGATTCGAGCGTCGGGGTTTGGCGCTACGGCAACCGGAGCCGGCGCGCGTCATTTTGTGGAATCAGTCCGCGACCTCCACAGATTGGGGCGACCGTTGGTTGTCGATATGGCTGGTGGGTTTGCGGCTCTTGCTGCTGCAGCGTTCGGAGCGGTCGGCGGACTTAGTCACGGAACTGCACAGAAGGAAACCTTCACGGCGGCGGACTGGCGGGAACCGCCATCGGGTGGCGGAGGTAATGCCGCCCGGGCCTATGTGCATGAGCTGGATCGATATTTTAAGGAGGACCAACTGCAGGCAATCTTCAATACAAAAGGCGGAAAGTCACGCTTCGGCTGCAATGATACAAAGTGTTGTTCCCACGGAGCCGAGGACATGATCGAGAATAGCCATGTGCATTTCCTCACCCAACGTCACCGCCAGCTCGACGATTTGTCCGGAGTTCCGGAAGCGAGACGGGCTGAGCATTTCCTTCTGTATCACCTCGACCCGGCGATCCGATCGGCGCGCCATGCGGTTCGACTGAAGATCACCGACCAGAAGGTTCTGAAAGCCGTAAGCGACGCCAAGGTCCGACTGATTCGTCTCCGTGATGCCCTAGCGGCCTTGCATGAAAAAGCGGATGCCCCTACGCGCTCGCCCACAGTGAGATTTCGAGGGGGTGGCGCAAAGGCCGTGAGCGCGGTGCTGGGACAGTAGCCATGGGAAACGCAGTAGCGGCAATCATCGACGATCTAAAGGAACGGGGCGGGCTTAAGGGAACGGATGTCGCCAATATCGCGTCAGTATCGCCGGCGACCGTGTCCCGCTGGAGTTCTGGCGCGTCTTTTCCGCATCCCAAGACGCAACTTCTCATTTCAGATCTGCGGTATGTCGTTGATCGACTCGCTGAGCTTTACGATCCGGAAGAGACTCGCGTATGGCTGTACTCAAAGCATCGCCTGCTGAATGGTGAACGTGCCATCGATTTGATCCATGAGGGACGCGCTGATGAGGTCCTCACCATCATTGAGAGCCTCAATGAGGGATCTTACACTTAGTCATGGCAAGCTCGGGCCGGGTTCACGATCGCAGCATTTTGGATGCGCTGGAGCGGATGGATCCGGTCCCTTTCGAGTCGGCGGTCTGGCGCGTTACAAAGAAAGGTCGCGATCCGATCCGTGGCTCAGCTGCGAATGGGCGATGGAGCCCGGGCGCCACAGTTGAGGTTCTCTACACTAGCCTTGAACGAGAAGGCGCTCTTGCAGAAATCGGATTTAGGCTTTCACTCGAGCCTGTGTGGCCAAGTCGCTTAGAGTCCGAAATCCATGAAATTGGAATTCGAACGGCCCGAACTCTGCAGTTCATTGACGTTTCTGGCCTCGCGCCTTTCGGTGTGGATGTGTCCAGATACGAGTCTTTTGACTACACGGCAACGCAGGGTCTGGCCGCTGCTGCTCATTTCATGGAGTTCGACGGTCTCCTGATTCCAAGCGCGAGGCATAAATCACAAAATCTGGTCATATTCATGGATCGCGACGCCGCCACTTCACTAAAAACCATACGCACCGAAATCGTTGATTGGTCCCGGTGGCGAGCAGGTCGGTGATCCGTTTGCTTTTCGAGCTCTAATCGACATCGCCGGCCGGCACTATGGTGCTGACGACAGCAACCCCTCTGCTCGTCTCTTTATTTCGTCCGCTTTGCCTGCTTCTGTTGCTGAAAGAAGTCTCTTTACGTGGATGTTCTTAACGTTGCTTTCTCCGAGTTCGTATTTTTTCACAAGATTAGACCAGTTCTCCCGAGGCTTATCCCAACAGAGCTTACCTAGAATCAGCCGGTCCCGCGGAAGGCACTCGTTTAGAAAATAGTCCCACTGATTGTTAGACAGTCGATCGAGCAATGAATTTGCATCTGGCTGAGCTGCCCAAGAAACCCCATACGGATTGCCTAAGGCAATCGCGAATATTGCAGTCATGCAGTTCGCAAAAGCTGGCCATGGAATCGTGGTCCCTAAGCGCGCCAATGCTTGAATCGCGGCAGGCTCGTTATAAAAATTCTGAAATCCGCTGTGGGCGGTTAAAACGGCATTAGCGGCAGCGGTGAATGTGCTAGATCGTAAGCTTTCCGGAACATAGTCGAATCCTTTTACGGCGAGCAGAGCCGTTTTGATGCCCTTAGCGGCGGCTGATAATCCCGCCGAAACTACCTCGGCGTATGTCTGTCCAACCGACCATCGCTCTTGGCTCTTTAATGACTCCCAAAGTACCGGAATGATGACGGCCGAATTTCCCACCAGATGCTCGAATTGAGCACCTGACTTAGCTTTTATGCCTGAGAGGAGAACGCTGAGTGCTGTTCGCTTGAAAAAATATGGCGACTGCGCCAGCTGCACTATCTCGCCATCCAAAGCTTTGAAGGTTCGCTCCTCAAGCTGCGCTCTGAAGGTTACAAACGATAAAGACGGTTCCGACGAGGCTTTTCCTAGGACTGCCTGCACGCATGTTCGGAGGTAAAGCGTTGCTTCTTCTGCTGTGAAATCAACTTCGTCACTTTCTTCTGGCGATAAGTTATCGAAATGAGCGAGCATCTCGATTGCTTGCGATAGGCGTTTGGCATCCGTCGTGCTGATAATGCCTAGCTCTCGCCCCAGATTAATCGCTTCAAAGTCGGTTATCACCGAATTGGCCGACGAGTTCTCCGTGATATCTGGGCGAGCTAACATCTCTCCGATGAAGCCCATTCCCAACGCGCTAAGTTGCTTCTTAAGCGCGGAAAGGCTCTTTCTGAGGACAAAGCCGCTGACCATCTCATAGCTGCTGGCCTGGAACGCAGCGATGATGTGCTGGACATCCTTCTTATTTAACTGAGTGGCGTATGAAACGATCTCAGTAGCGGTCTTTGCGCTGGCCGGTACGACATCAGTTTGAGGCGCCTGCCAAACAGTAATTTCACTGTTCATCGAGAACTCCGCACTAAATTTTTAGCTTTGTCGTGCCGTCCTGCGAGCAAAAGAAAGCGGCTTTGAATTCGCTGCCTACCTTTTCGGAAAGCGCATTAAATGCTCTCGTTCGAGCACCGCCGGTCGTCCCCGGGGGCGGAGCCGGAGACTGGATAAATGCTCGATACCCCAACAACTTTCCTCCCTGTTCAAAGACAGTGATGCCGTCACTTGAGATAATGCCTTGTAACAGGTTGGAGGCGGCCTGGAGGGCTACTAGGGATCGGGGCGAGCAGTCCAGGCGGTGCTGCCGCAACCGATCGGCCAAATCAATGTACGGCTCAAGCCTGACCATGTCATTAAGCGAAGCCGGTATCTCTTGACCGGTGGCTGTGACCGCAATGAGTGCGCCATGTGAGTTTTGCAGAGCTTCGGACAGCACCCGCTTAACGAAGCCAGGTAAAGCTTCGCTGATCTCCTCAGGAGCTCCCGTAGCAATGCAGCGAGCAAGCTCGTCAACATCTGCATCACTGAAATCCGCTGATGAGTCTTCTCCGTTGAAATGAAAAGAGCGGGATCGCGACGAATTAGATCGTATCTCGACTTTATTCCGCCCAAGCTGTCTTAGTAAAAGGACCGGAAACTTTTCGTCTGGCGTTTCCAGTGCAGTTTCGATCATGCTGACTGCAGACGGGTCGGTGGAACTAATAAAGAGCCCATAGCTCACTTCCGAATCACCCGTCCGCTCGCAAAATATGGCCCAATTCCCGGTAGCTAACGGAGCAGCCTCCTTCAATATTTTGACACCGGCTTTTCCGTCGAGTGTGACGGACCCTAATTTCACGAACTCTCCGGTCCCAAGGCGCCTTACTAATTGTGTGATTGAATTACAGACAAATATGTCTGGCGATAGATGCTTTCCCTCTTCTTCATAATTCGCCAAAAGGGAGATGACGCTAACGATCAGATCTGCCGTCATCACACAGCTCAATCCGGCATGCCTGAGCGTATCGATTACCTCAGAGTGCAGGGGGTGCCGAAACGTAATTGACTTTCGGTCCATCAGAAACGGCGTTCTCCCTACTAGGGCAGCGGCAACGAAGCTGTCCAATAATTCAAAGACTAGCGAAGCCCCACCTTCCTATCTGGTGGGGTGTCAACTCGTTGCCGTGTTCCGAATAGCTTAACCGCGACCGATTTTGAAGCCAACGAATTCAATAAAGCTATTTGCCAATTCACTGGTGCCGCGGCCAAAATGAAGGAAGGTCTTTCCGTGCGGAATGCTCCTTCAACAACTGCAAGCGACTATCGCAACTCGAGGAATGGAACCGCAGGCCCGATAGAAATTGTTGGTACAAAAGTTGGTATATGTCTGCGTATTATTAAATTAGTATGTGTGAATTCAAGCCGATGTAGATTAGATATGACTCCCTCTTGCGCACCCTCCCCCCGCCATCCGTAACGGCCGCGTACGGCCGCTACGATATCGAGCGGTTGTTTAGTCCCGCCAAGTGGACTGGATCGGCGTGCTCTCGGCGAGGACGCGATTGAGGTTTGAGCCCTCGATCTTCGGCGAAGGCGCGCTGGCGGCGCTGCGCCAGCCGTAGGGCCGGGCCGGCTCATGCCGCGCATCGGCATACCAGCGATCCGCATTGGCCGGGGCCGGCGCTGCGAACGCGTAAGTCGCGCCGCGGCCGAGGATGGCGATGCGCACCGCGCCGGTGCCGCGCATGCCGATCGCGAAGGCGGCGCCGCGGGCGAGATCGAGGCTGCGGCCGCGCACGAACGGGCCGCGGTCATTGATGCGCACCACGACGCTGCGGCCGGTGCGGGGATTGGTCACCTGCAGGCGCGTGCCGAAGGGCAGGCTGCGATGCGCGGCGGTGAAGCCATTGGGATTGAAACGCTCCCCCGAGGCGGTCCGATAGCCGGACTGATAATAGGACGCGGTGATCAAAGACCCGCCGCTCAGACTCAAATGCTGACCGAAATGATGATGGAAATGATGGCGCGTGTGCGCCGAGGCAGTTTGGAAGGACAGCGCAAGAAGAGAAGCGACCAAAAGCGTTATTTTCGTTGCGTTCAACACGTCACCCTTTCTGGTGGTTACCGAAGGGTGCGTATTGATTGTTACAATGTGTTCATAAAAGGCAACCTATGCGGCAATAGTGAGGTACAAGCCTCGGCGGATTGGTCAAAGTGCCGCAGCAAATGTGTCATAAGCGCCGGATTGCGTTCAAATTTCCCGTCGCAGCGCGGCTATTGCTATTTCTACTTACGATATTTTAGGAACTTGCTTTTCCGGCTCGCCCAACGGCTCCGCTTAGACGATTCGGCGCCGCAGCTTTAGCCTCGTTTGTCTTGACGCCGGCCCGGCGTGACCTAGCTCAGCGAGCGTTCGACTCGCACTCGACTCGCGCCGCCCGCCGCTCATCCGGCGACGCCCGGCGCCAAGCTTTGGAGAGATATGATGGCTCAGGATGCGCTGAAGGGATTGAAGGTCGCCATTCTCGCGACGGACGGGTTCGAGCAAGCCGAATTGCAGGAGCCGCGCAAGGCGCTCGACGCCGCCGGCGCGACCACCACGCTTGTCTCGCCGAAAGCGGGCGCCTTGCGCGGCTGGCAGGTCAAGGATTGGGGCGACACGGCGCAGGTCGACCTGACGCTCGATGCGGCGAAGCCCGACGACTACGACGCGCTGCTTCTGCCGGGCGGCGTGCTCAACCCGGATTCGCTGCGGATGGCGCCGAAGGCCGTCGCCTTCGTCAAAGCCTTCTTCGAGGCGAACAAGCCGGTCGCGGCGATCTGCCATGGACCCTGGATGGTAATCGAGGCGGGCGGGGCGCGCGGCCGGCGGATGACCTCCTGGCCCTCGCTCAAGACCGATCTGCGCAATGCCGGGGCCGATTGGGTCGACGAAGAAGCGGTCGTCGACCGCAATCTTCTGACGAGCCGCCGGCCGGACGACATCCCCGCCTTCAACCGCGAGATGCTCGGCCTCTTCGGCCGCGCCGCGGCCCGGCACGCCGCCTAACAGGCACCGGCGCACCGGAACCTTGGCTTCATCGCAGCGTTGGCAGCCTGAAAAGGAGTGGCTGCCATGCTGAAATGGGCTCTGATCTTTCTGTTGATCGCGATCGTCGCCGGTCTCCTCGGCTTCAGCAATATTTCCGCCGGCGCGGCGACGATTGCGAAAATCCTGTTCGTTCTCGCGCTCGTCATTTTCGTCGCCTTTGTCGCCGTGGCCTTCATGGTCGGCAAAGCGGTGTTCTGATCGGCGAGAAGCCCGCCATCGCGCGGCCGAGTGCCGCGTTCACAACAATGTGCGGCTTCCCTTTCGCTCGAACCGATATTGCTCTCTTGGGCCGCCGGCAAAGCGGCCCGTTGCAATATGAGTGGAGCATAAGTCTGATGAAAAAGCTGGTCATTTCCGTTCTGTTCGCCGCCGTCACCGTGACTCCGGCGTTTGCCGCCGAAACCTTTTCCTTGGTCAAAGATACAGTCGGAAATTGTGCCGCTGTCGTCACCGCGCCGAACGGCTGGTCGGGCCTGAAGGCCGTCAGCGACAAGACCTATTCGTCCTGGTCCGACGCCGACAAGGCGCTGAACGACGTCAAGGCTTGCACGACCTTCGTCCGCTAAACCGCGCGCGACAAGAAAAGGCCCCGTCGGCTTGCCGGCGGGGCCTTTGCTTTGCTGCTGACGCAGCTCACCCGTGATGCGCCGAGACGGCCCGCAAGACGTCGCCCGACAGATCCCGCTTCACCTTATGCGAGATGTCGCCCAGGCTCAGCATGCCGACCATCGTCTTATGGCCATCGGTGACCGGAAGCCGGCGGATCTTTTTCGATTCCATCACGGTGACCGCGGCTTCGATATCGTCGTCGGCGCCGCAGCAGACGACATTCGATGTCATCACGTCCTGCGCCGTCAGCCGGCTCACATCCTCGGCGCGAGTGAAGGCACGGCAGGCGATGTCGCGATCGGTCACGATCCCGACCAAATGACCGTCCTCGCGCACGGCCAGCGCGCCGATGTCGTCATCGCGCATCCGTTTCGCAATGTCCGCAAGCGAGGTGCGCGGCTCGACGCAAATTGCGCCCTTATGCATGACGTCTTTCACTTTCATGTTGTCCTCCAATGGTGAAAGAAGGCCGATCGGCCCTCCGGCTTACGAGGTTCGTGGACTTGGCCGTGCGCAAAAAGCGGGGCGCTTCACCGCGGCTGCGCGTCGCGGCGCCGGCGCGCTGGCGAAGCCTCCGGCAAGCAGGCCAAAGCGCGCGCTGCCAAGAGCGCCGGAAGCAACAGCACCAAGCTGAACATGACGATATCGGACAGCATTTCTGGATCCCTTTAAGGACCGCCGCGATCTGATGCTGATTTAGGCCCGCGCGAGAGGGTCTTCTTTGAGATGAATCAATCCGCTGATTTTTCGATGGCGCGCCTCAAAGCGCGGCCGTGACGCCGTTGAACCGCGCGAGGCCGCCGCGGACGCAGAATCAGCGCGACCGCTCCGTCACCGCAATCCGATCGATACGAGCGCTTTTCGGTTCGGCGCGTTGCGGCCGCCGCACGCGCGATGATACTTTCGCCGCGGCGCTTGAGCCCGGCAAAGGAAGATCGCCCATGAGCCTCGATATGTTTGTCTCCGCGTTTTCGGAAGATGGCGAGAATGACTTTCCGCGCAGCATCGTCGAGCAGGCCTTCGCGCCCTTTGTCGAGGACGTGAAGGATACCTACTGGCGTTTGAATCTTAGAAGCGGCGAACAAACGTTCATCGATATGGACGTCGAAGCGGGTGAAATGATCGACGGATTTTCGATCAACCGCCCGCCGAGTTACGAGGGTTTCCCGGAGTTCTGGGAGGCGCTTTATAATGTCCTTCGGCAAACGCGCGCCTTCTGTGTCCTGGCCGGCGTGCGGGAAGATCCGAATTGCTGCGCGGCCAACCCTGACGTCATCAACGAGGTGCCGGAGCCGCTTCAGGACGTTGCCGCAGCGCGCGGCGGCGCCCGCCTCGTCTCTTCCGCCGCCGAGCTCGAAGCGGCGCTGTTCGATTGATCGGGCCGCGGGGCGCGCGTTAAGCACTGTTTAGCAACGTCCAAGGTTTCCGTTGCCTGGGCCGGGCCTTTCATGCAATCGTCAGAGATTAAAAAACGCAATGGAGGAAACTGCATGAAGATGTTGGTTACAGTCGCCTTTTTGGCGGCCGTCGTCGCAACGCCAAGCCTCGCCGCCAGCAAATATAGTCTGGTGAAAGATACGGTCGGCAATTGTTCCGCCGCCGTCTCCTCGCCGCGCGGCTATCCCGGCATGAAGGTCATGAGCATGAAGAAATATCCGTCGATGGAAGCGGCCAACAAGGCGCTCGACGGACTGAAGGGCTGCGCCGGGCTGGTGCGCTGAACTTTAGACGGCGGCGCAGATTGGACCGGCCGGAAACGGCGGGCCATCTCGCCGTCGTTTTATATTTGTGCATTTGGCGGGCCGGGACCCCATACAAATAAAAACTGAGCTCGCATGCCAGTCCCCATCACGCGCCGTCTCGCCTTGGTGGCGCCGCTGCTGGTGTCGCCGGCGTCCCGCGCCTGGGCCGACAGCGGCATTGAGGCACGGTTGCGGGCGCTCGAATCGCGGAGCGGCGGCCGGCTCGGAGTCGCAATCCTCGATACCGCGACCGACCGGCTGGTCGGCAACCGAATCGACGAGCGTTTTGCCATGTGCAGCACGTGCAAAGCGCTCGCCGTGGGTTTCGTACTGGCACGGGTTGATCACGGCGAGGAGCAGCTCGACCGGCGTATCATCTTCACCGAGCGCGAGCTGGTGTCGCCCTTCACGGCAACGAGCCCGCATGTCGGCCCCGACGGCATGACGATCGCAGCGCTTTGCGAAGCGGCGATCATGGTCAGCGACAGCACCGCCGCCAATCTGCTGTTCGCGAGCTTCGGCGGTGCGCGGGCGCTGACGCACTATCTGCGATCGCTCGGCGATTCTGTGACCCGGCTCGACCGCACGGAGCCGGCTCTGAACATCGTCAAGCCCGGCGAGATCCGCGACACCACGTCTCCCGCCGCGATGGCACGGACGCTGCGCCTTTTGCTGCTCGGCGATGTCCTATCGGACACCTCGCGCGCCCTTCTGACGCGATGGATGATCGGCGCGAAGGATGCCGCGACGCGCCGCCTCCGCGTTGGCCTTCCGGCAAGCTGGCGGATCGCGAA
>NZ_CANSHK010000058.1:0-12365 GCF_947646745.1 uncultured Methylovirgula sp.
GCCAAAAGGTTTGGCGGGAGCCATAGACATGAACGAAGCTTAGCCGCGCCGCCCTACAAAACGATTGATGCGATCGCAGAAACTTGGCCCCATCGGCAAAAAGAAAGGGCCGCGTCCTTGACGGAGCGCGGCCCTCAGACACGACCTCCTACGGGGGGCATCGGGGGTCGTGGTAACCTGGCGCCGTTACGATCGCGGCGCGAACCCTGACAGATCCGGCATCACGCCGGCGAAATGCACGTCGTGCTGCGCTGCCGCTGGCGTCTGAGAAATTCCAGCCGGCGGATCGAAGCGAACCAAAAGCCCGAGCGCGAAAGCCGAAACGGTGAGGATGACGATCAGCACCAGCGAGACCTGAAACTGCCGCCGCGCCGCCCGCGAGTCGTAACTGCGGACGAAACCTGCATCCGGGGCACGGTCAAAATGGTCAGCGATTGACATCCCTCACTCCTCTCAGCACTCAGCTTCGAGACCACTTACCGCTATTCGGTCTCCCTGCTTTTGCCTGTGCGCAAAAGCACATTGGCAACCCGCGCCGGGTGTGGCCTTGATCTGCCTCATCCTTGCCGCGGCTGCGGTAAAAATCTTATGCGTCTCTCGAACGCAACATGGCCGGTGAAAGTTTCAAAACGCCGATTAAATCGGTTGACAGTTGCGTGAGGGGCGCGTCAGCGCGGCTGTTTTCGGGTGCGGCTCTAACTTTTGACGGCGCCTTATGTTCCGAACTGGGATTCGCGAAAATCGCTCTCGCGCCGTCGTCAAGGCGGAAATCGATTTCAGAACATGAGATTATGCAGCAAGCGGCGCTCTGCCTTAACCGTCTTTGCGAAAATCGCGCGGCGTGACCGTCGCAAATTTCCGAAAATTTTCGCGAGCGCCCTGCCCGCCCGAAGCGCAAAACGTCAAGAAAAAGAATTTCGGCCTGTCGTTAAAATCGCACAGAAGATTTGCCGAAGATTCGCGGCATGAAATTTACGGTGCTTTAGCTTCAGCGGCGGCGCGAGACAGAAGGCCCGCCACAAAGAGCAGGATCGCTGCCGGCCCGACCGGAAGAAGCAGCGTACTGGCCATGGGGCGCGCCAGCAGCGGCATGATCCAGATCGCGGCGAGGCCGGATTTCTCATAAGGCCGGAAGCCCTTGTCGAGGCCGTAGGACAGCGCCAAAGCCAAGGCCGGCGCGAGCGCGGCGAGATCGTAGTCGAAGACATAGGGCGTCGCAGCGAGGTTCGCCGCGATGAGTATCCCGGCCTTGAGGCGAAAGTCGGCCTTCGACCGCCAAACGAAGACCACGATAACGAGCAGGCTGGCCGTTATCAGCGCCTGCACGCCATAGGCGAGCGGCACAGGACCTCCGAGAAGCCGGACGGCCGCGAACGGGCTGACGAATTTGCCGAAGCCGGCGGCGCCGGCTTCGAGCATGGCGCGGGAAAAGCCGAGATGCCCGAAAAACCCTTGCCACGGTGGCGTGCCGAAGGCGGCAAGACTTACGAGGATCATGGCGACAAGGCCGGCTGCGCCGGCGGCGAGCGTGCGCCAGCATTGGCCGGCGATCAGCGCCGGCGCGATCAGCAGGCCGAGATGCGGCTTGTAAGCGAGCAGAGCCAGGCAAAGCCCCGCTGCAACTGGGCGGCGCGGCAGAAGCACCAGGCCGCCCCCCGCAAGGGCGGCGGTGAGAAAGCCATTCTGCCCGTGCACGAGGTTGATGAAGGCCGCGGGAAAGGCGAGCGTCGCGAGAAGGGCGGTGCCCGTCGGAGGCCGCAGCGGACGCAACGCCGCGAAGGTCGCCGCGAGATAAAGCGCCAGCGATGCGGCCTGCCAAAGTGCGAAGGCCACCCCGTAGGGGCAGAGCGCAAGAAGCGCGGCGATCGCAAGGAAGAACGGCGGATAGGGCCAGATATAGAAGCCGTCGGAAGGACCGAAAAATCTGTCCTGATCGCGTTTGAAGGCCGCGACGTCGTAGGGGCGCGCCGGCTCCCCGGCGAGCACGGCGCGGCCGGCCGTCCAGACCTCGGCGAAATCGGCGCCCAATGGATGGTGATAGATGTCCTTGCCGTGCCGAGCGGTCGCGACGAGGCCGAGGCCGGCGATCGCAAAGGCCGCGAGAAGAACGGCCGGGTAGGCGCGCAAGCGCTGGCGCGTGAGCCAGGCGCCGCTGCGCAAAGTGTTGAACATGAAAGCCTCGTCGGAGGCCGGCATGATGGGTCTTCAGCGCTTAAATATTGCTAAGCGCCGGCGGGCCGGCGAAACAAGGCTTGCGGCGGTGTCGCCCGGCCACTAATTTTGCGGCGCAAAAACCCAGCCCTCTCAACTTTTTACAAGGACCACAGCATCATGGCTTTCATTTCCGACGCTCTCCTGCGGGTCAAACCCTCCGCGACCATCGCGGCGACGCAGAAAGCGCGCGATCTGAAAGCCGCCGGGCGCGACGTCATCTCGCTGTCGGTCGGCGAACCGGATTTCGACACGCCCGACAATATCAAGCGCGCCGCCATCGCCGCGATCGAGCGCGGCGAGACCAAATATACGCCCGTCGCCGGCATCCAGCCGCTGCGCGAGGCGATCGCGGCGAAGTTCAAGCGCGAGAACGGCCTCGATTACAAAGCCTCGCAGACGATCGTCGGCACCGGCGGCAAGCACATTCTGTTCAATGCCTTTTTGGCGACGGTGAACCCCGGCGACGAAGTCATCATCCCGGCGCCCTATTGGGTGAGTTATCCCGATATGGTGGCAATCGCCGGCGGCACGCCCGTCGCGGTCGAGACGCGGATGGAGCATGGTTTCAAGCTCCAGGCCGAGGATCTCGACCGGGCGATCACGCCGAAGACCAAATGGTTGATCTTGAATTCGCCGTCGAACCCGTCCGGCGCCGCCTATACGCATGCCGAATTGAAGGCGGTGACGGATGTGCTGCTGCGCCATCCGCACGTCTGGGTGCTGACCGACGACATTTATGAGCATCTGACCTATGGCGATTTCAAATTCGTCACGGTGGCGCAGGTCGAGCCGAATCTGATCGACCGCACCCTGACCATGAACGGCGTGTCGAAATCCTACGCCATGACCGGCTGGCGGATCGGCTATGCGGCCGGCCCCGACAAGTTGATCAAGGCGATGGACATGCTGCAGGGCCAGCAGACATCGGGCGCCTGCTCGATCGCGCAATGGGCCTCGGTCGAAGCGCTCAACGGGCCGCAAGATTTCATTCCCGAGCGGCGCAAGATTTTCGAGACGCGGCGCGATCTCGTCGTCTCGATGCTCAATCAGGCGAAATATCTGAAATGCCCGTCGCCGGAAGGCGCCTTCTATGTCTATCCGTCGATCGCCGAAGCCATCGGCCGCAAGGCGCCAGGCGGCAAAAAGATCGAAACGGATGAGGATTTCGTCGCCGCGCTGCTGGAGACGGAAGGCGTTGCGGTGGTGCAAGGTTCGGCCTTCGGCCTCGGGCCGAATTTCCGCATCTCCTATGCGACGGGGACCCAGGTGCTCGAAGACGCGTGCGCCAAGATTCAGCGCTTCTGCGCAAGCTTGACTTGAAGCCTCAGGTCCGTTCAGACGCGAAAAAGCCCGGTTCCCCCCGGAACCGGGCTTTTGCCCCCTCGCCCTGTCTCTGAAGCCGTGGCCCCCCGGCCGGCTGAACAGGTCGTCAGCGACATCCGTATAACTCAGCGTCGGCATGATGTCTGTTGCGGGGCTGCAACAACCGAACCGGAAGGGCACAGAGCGCGGCGTCTCTTCCTAGCGCTGTCACACGAAAGCAACACGCTTTGCTAACATCTTCGGACGTAGGCTGCGTCCGCGCCTTCCGATTCGCATTCCAGCAGACCCCCCGTGCCCAGACTCGCTCCGAAATTGCGGCTGACCCATAAGTTCGCCGCCGTCATCATCACATTTGCCGTTCTGACGGGCATCTGCGGTTCCATCTTCTGGCATGAGTTCGGCGTCCTGCGCGATGTGCGCTTGGACATCATCCATCGCCAATATCCGGCCCGCGTCGCCATCGTCGAAGCCAAGGCCTCGGAGGCGAATTTCACCGCTTTCGCCTATCAGCTCGCCCATGCCGATAAGGACGACGCGCAGCAGACGGTCTGGGCCTTCCGCGACGAGGCCAAGCGCTTCCGCAACTGGCTCGCCGTCGCCCGCGCCTTTCTGCCTGACTCGCAGGACGATCTCGACGGCATCTCGATGCGCTTCGACAAGATGCTCGCCTTTCTCGAGACGTTCGCCAAGCAGCAGCCGAGCAGCGAGACGCCGGAATTCCAAATCGATTATCGCTTCGGCCCGTTGCGCGACGATCTCGAGGCGGCGCTCAATCATGTCTCCAATCAGATCGCCGGCGACATGAACGATCGGATCGTGCAAGTCGATAACGTCACCAACCCGCGCTTTCAGCGCCTCGCGGCGTGGTTTGCCGCCGGCTTTGCGATTTGCTTTTTCGGCGCGCTGCTCTGGGCCTCTCTGGCGGTCGCGCATCCGATGCTACGGCTCGCCGCAGCCATGCGCGAGATTGCCGCCGGCCATCTCGATACGGCGGTCGGCTCCACCCGCCGCTCCGATGAGCTGGGCGACATGGCGCGCGCCGTCCAGATCTTCCGCGACAAGGGCAAAGCGCTGCGCCAACTCGAAGCCGAGACCCGCTCGGCCGATGCCCGGGCGCAGCTGGCGCTGCAGGCCGAGCGCGAGCGATTCGTCGATGTTTTCCAGGGCGACGTGATGCGGGTCATCGATGCTCTGTCGGCGGCGACCGTCGAGCTGCAACGCAATGCCGCAGCCATGCGCGACATAGCCCATGCGACCGACGACCGGACCAAGCGGGTCGTCCAATCCTCGCATGTCAGCGTCGAGGTTGTGGAGGCGCTGTCGCATGCCGCGCATGAGTTCAGCCATCTTGTCGACCATGCCAATCAGGATTTTTTCAACGCCAATCAGATCGCGGCACGGGCGGCCGCCGACGGCAAGGTCACGTCAACGTCGGCGCGCGAACTCGCCGAAGCGGTGGAAACCATCGGCCAAATCGCCGATTTCATCGGCGGCGTCGCTTATCAGACCAATCTTCTCGCGCTCAACGCGACGATCGAGGCGGCGCGCTGCGGCGAAGCCGGGCGCGGCTTCGCGGTCGTCGCCGGCGAGGTGAAGGCGCTGGCGCAAGAGACCTCGCGCGCCGCCGCCGACATTGCCGCTCGGATCGGGGGCGTGCGCACCGCGACCGATCATGTCGTCAAGGCTGTGGGCGTGACGGTCGAGCGCATCGGCCGCATCGGTGCGATCACCGACACGATCCGCGAGGGCACCGCCTTGCGCGAAGAGGCGGCCGGGAAAATTGGCGAATATGTCTCGGCAACCGCGGACGAGGCGCAGCAATTGTCGCATACGCTCCAGGCCGTCGCCCAATCCACCGGGGAGAGCCAGCGGATCGCCGCGGAAATGCTGCAGGCGACGAATTCGCTGTCGGAGCAGACCGAGCGCTTGCTCATCCGCTCACGCGAATTCTGCGTTCAGATGCGCGGGCGCAAGGCGGGTTAGGCGGCCGTTGCAACCGCGCAAGAAGCCTGCTTGGCTTTGCCTCTTCGGACAAGCTTGGCGTAGCGGCAGAGGGCGAGATGTTCAGGGATAGTCCCGGCGACGGCGGCCGTAGGCCTGCCCGCAATGTCCTGGGCGAGCCGCTCGAAAGCTGCTCGTTCAATCCCTTGACCGGGTTCTTCCGCAACGGCTGCTGCGACACGGGACCGGCGGATGCCGGCAGCCACACGGTCTGCGCCGTGATGACCGCGGATTTTCTCGCCTTCTCG
The DNA here is from genome assembly GCF_947646745.1 of uncultured Methylovirgula sp. NCBI lineage: Bacteria > Pseudomonadati > Pseudomonadota > Alphaproteobacteria > Hyphomicrobiales > Beijerinckiaceae > Methylovirgula > uncultured Methylovirgula sp. The sequence continues at coordinate 5,787 of NZ_CANSHK010000058.1, forward strand.
AAGGCGCGCGGCAATGACCTCTCGACGCCGATGCCGGAGCACGGCTTTCCAGGCCTCAGACCGGGCGATCGCTGGTGCCTCTGCGCGCCGCGCTGGCAAGAAGCCCTCGAAGCGGGCCAGGCGCCGCCGGTCGCCCTGAAGGCGACGCATGAAGGGGCGCTCGCCTCTTGCGATTTGGCCGACTTGAAGGCCCACGCGGTCGATTTGTCCTGAAAAGCCGGGGTTCACACGGCGGCTTTTCTTCTTTAGAGCAATTTCTCTAGCCCTTAACTCGCACTTTATGCCGCTCCGCGCCCTGCGGTCGCGGCCTTCCGGCGCGTCCGGAGGAGGAGACGAAGCCCGCCTATGCCCCGCCGGACGGATATTTCCACCATTATGATCATTGGCGCCGGTCCGATCGTGATCGGCCAGGCCTGCGAATTCGACTATTCCGGCACCCAGGCCTGCAAGGCCCTGCGTGAGGAGGGCTATCGCATCGTCCTCGTCAATTCCAATCCGGCGACGATCATGACCGATCCCGATCTCGCCGACCGTACCTATGTCGAGCCGATCACGCCCGAGGTCGTCGCCAAGATCATCGCCAAGGAGCGCGATTCGGTGCCGGGCGGCTTCGCGCTGCTGCCGACGATGGGCGGCCAGACGGCGCTGAACTGCGCGCTTTCGCTCAAGAAGATGGGCGTGCTCGATAAATACGATGTCGAGCTGATCGGCGCGACGGCCGATGCGATCGACAAGGCCGAGGATCGCGAGCGCTTCCGCGAAGCCATGTCGCACATCGGCCTTTCGACGCCGCGCTCGCATCAGATCAAGACCTTGATCCAGGCGCTCGAGGCGCTCGACGACATCGGCCTGCCGGCCATCATCCGGCCCTCCTTCACGCTCGGCGGCACCGGCGGCGGCATCGCTTATAACAAGCAGGAATTCATCGAGATCATCGAACGCGGCATCGATGCGTCGCCGACCAATGAGGTTCTGGTCGAGGAGAGCGTACTCGGCTGGAAGGAATTCGAGATGGAGGTCGTCCGCGACAAGGCGGACAATTGCATCATCATCTGCTCGATCGAGAACATCGATCCGATGGGCATCCATACCGGCGATTCGATCACCGTCGCGCCGGCGCTGACGCTCACCGACAAGGAATATCAGGTGATGCGCGACGCCTCGATCGCAGTGCTGCGCGAGATCGGCGTCGAGACCGGCGGGTCGAACGTCCAATTCGCCGTCAATCCCGAGAACGGCCGGCTGGTCGTCATCGAAATGAATCCGCGCGTCTCGCGCTCCTCGGCGCTCGCCTCGAAGGCGACGGGATTCCCGATCGCCAAGGTGGCGGCCAAACTCGCCGTCGGCTATACGCTCGATGAGATCGCCAATGACATTACCGGCGGCGCGACGCCCGCCTCGTTCGAGCCGGCGATCGATTACGTCGTCACCAAAATCCCGCGCTTCGCCTTCGAGAAATTCCCTGGCGCCGAGCCGCTCTTGACGACGGCGATGAAATCGGTCGGTGAAGCCATGGCGATCGGCCGCACGTTTGCCGAGAGCCTGCAGAAGGCGCTGCGCTCGCTCGAGACCGGCCTCACCGGGCTCGACGAGGTCGAGATCGAAGGCATCGAGCGCGACGACGACAAGAAGGTGTTGCGCGCGGCGCTCGGCCGGCCGACGCCGGACCGGCTGCTCGTCGTAGCGCAAGCGCTGCGCTACGGCCTGTCGCTCGACGAGATCCACGACGCCTGCAAGATCGACCGGTGGTTCATCGCCCGGATCAAGGAGATCGTCGATCTCGAGGAAAAGGTCCGCGCCTTCGGCCTGCCGCAGGACGCGGACAATCTGCGCATGCTCAAGGCCGCGGGCTTTTCCGACACCCGGCTCGCGACGCTCGCCGGCACCGACGAGGCCAATGTGCGCGCCTTGCGGCACAGTCTTGCCGTGCGGCCGGTGTTCAAGCGGATCGACACGTCGGCGGCCGAATTCGCTTCGCCTACAGCCTATATGTATTCGACTTACGAGACGCCCTTCGCCGGCGTCCCGGCCAACGAGGCGCAGCCCTCCTCAAGGGAGAAGATCGTCATCCTCGGCGGCGGCCCGAACCGCATCGGCCAGGGCATCGAATTCGATTATTGCTGCTGCCATGCCAGCTTCGCGCTGCGCGCGGCGGGCTATGAGACGATCATGGTCAATTGCAATCCGGAGACGGTCTCGACGGATTACGACACCTCCGACCGGCTCTATTTCGAGCCGCTGACGGCCGAGGACGTGCTGGAGATCTTGGCGGTCGAGCGCGCGGCGGGGCGGCTGCGCGGGGCGATCGTCCAGTTCGGCGGCCAGACGCCGCTGAAGCTCGCCTCCGCCTTGCAGCAGGCGGAAATTCCCATTCTCGGCACCAGCGTCGATTCGATCGATCTGGCCGAGGACCGCGACCGCTTCAAGCGGCTGCTCGACAAGCTCGGCTTGAAACAGCCGATGAACGGCATCGCCTATTCGGTCGAGCAATCCCGCCTTGTCGCGGCCGATCTCGGCCTGCCGCTTGTCGTGCGCCCGTCCTACGTGCTCGGCGGCCGCGCCATGGCGATCATCCATGATGGCGCGACCTTCGACGATTATCTGCTCGAGACCTTGCCCGGCCTCGTGCCGTCCGACGTCAAGGCCCGCTACCCCAACGACAAGACCGGCCAGATCAATACCGTCCTCGGCAAGAATCCGCTGCTCTTCGACCGCTACCTGTCGGACGCGGTCGAGATCGATGTCGATGCGCTCTGCGACGGCCGCGATGTCTTCATCAGCGGCATCATGGAACATATCGAGGAGGCGGGCATCCATTCCGGCGATAGCGCCTGCTCGCTGCCGCCGCATTCGCTCGCCCCGGAGATGATCGCGCGGATCGAGGAGACGACCCGCAAGCTGGCGCTGGCGCTTGATGTCGGCGGGCTTATGAACGTGCAGCTGGCGCTGAAGGACGGCGAGATTTACGTCCTTGAAGTGAACCCCCGCGCTTCGCGCACCGTGCCCTTCGTCGCCAAGGTGATCGGCACGCCGATCGCGAAGGTCGCGGCGCGGGTGATGGCCGGCGAGAGCCTGGCGAGCTTCAATCTCAATCCGAAACGGCTCGGTCATGTCGGCGTGAAGGAGGCGGTGTTTCCTTTCGCGCGCTTCCCCGGCGTCGATACGGTGCTTGGGCCGGAGATGCGCTCGACCGGCGAGGTCATCGGCCTCGACCGCTCCTTTGCCATCGCTTTCGCCAAGAGCCAGCTTGGCGGCGGGACGAAGGTGCCCGGCTCCGGCACGGTCTTCGTCTCGTTGCGCGATATCGATAAGCCGCGCATCGTGCCGGCGGCGAAGCAATTGCTTCGGCTCGGCTTCAAATTCTGCGCGACGGGGGGCACCGCGCGGTTTCTCGAAAGTCAGGGGATCCCGACCGAAAAGGTCAACAAGGTTTCGGAAGGCCGCCCGCATATTGTCGACGCGATCAAGAACGGCAGCGTCCAGCTTGTCTTCAACACGACCGAGGGAGCGCAGGCTTTGGCTGATTCGCGTTCGCTCCGCCGCGCCGCCCTGCTTCATAAGGTGCCCTATTATACAACTCTGGCGGGAGCGATTGCCGCGACCGAGGCAATCGTCGCTTACCAAGCGGGGGACCTGGAGGTGAAGGCGCTTCAGGACTATTTTGCCTGAAGTTCGCTAAGCTATTGGAACAATTTTGATTCGTCCGCCGCGGCCGCCAAGGGAGCCGAACGGACTTTGCCGGCGTTCGGAGGGGTGTTCGCCCTGGCCGCAGGCACGGCACGCATTTGCGATTGAAACGTTCGCATTTAACCGGAAGAATGCGTTAAGCTTGCCAGCCCAGCGGCCGCGCCACGGCTGCGCGCCGGCGGCGCAAGATCATGTTTCGGAAGGTCATGCAAAGCGGGCCCGCCTAACGCGCCCGCCGAGGGTTCTATCCGTCTGCGCAAGCCGGGCAGACGATCATGGTTTCAACGCACGGCGGCTGACGCCACTTGTGAAGAGATTGAAGAATGGAAAAGATTCCAATGACCGTGCAGGGCCACGTGGCGCTGTCGGAGGAGCTGAAGCATCGCCAGCAGGTGGAGCGCCCGCGCATCATTCAGGCGATCGCCGAGGCGCGTTCGCATGGCGATCTGTCCGAGAATGCCGAATATCATTCGGCCAAGGAGGCGCAATCCCTGAACGAGGGCCGCATCGCCGAGCTTGAGGACAAGCTGTCGCGTGCGGAAGTGATCGACGTCTCGAAGCTTTCCGGCAATACGGTGAAGTTCGGCGCCATCGTCACGCTCGTCGACGAGGATACCGAAGAGAAGAAAGTCTATCAGATCGTTGGCGAGGCCGAGGCCGACGTGAAATCCGGCCGCGTCTCGATCACCTCGCCCACGGCGCGCGCGCTGATCGGCAAGAAGGTCGGCGATTCCGTCGAGGTCAATACGCCGGGCGGCGGCAAGAGCTACGAGGTGCTGAAAGTCGCATTTCGCTGAACGGCTCCTGCGCCGGCCGGAACGGTCTAGGGCAGCATTCCGGTCGCCGGCGCGGCCGTCTCGCTGACCGGCGTGACCCGGAGCGCGGCCAGCCGGTTGCGCGTCTTGCGCAGGACCTCGAAGCGGAAGTTGTGAAAGGTGAAGACCTGTCCCATTTCCGGAATGGCGCGGGCCTCGTGGATGACGAGGCCGGCGATTGTCGTCGCCTCTTCGTCCGGCAAATGCCAGCCCATGACGCGGTTCAGGTCGCGGATCGGCACCGAGCCATCGACGGTGACCGAACCGTCGGCGTTCTGCCGCACGCCCAGCACCACCGGGTCATGCTCGTCGGAAATGTCGCCGACGATCTCTTCGAGAATATCTTCCAGCGTCACGAGGCCGAGGACGACGCCATATTCATCCACGACAAGCGCGAAATGCGTCTTGCGCTTCAGGAATGCTTGCAACTGATCCTGCAGGCTCGTCGTATTCGGCACGTACCAGGCGTCGAGCGCGACATCCTCGATCTTGAGGCGTTCGATATCGCCGCCCGAGTCCTCAAGCGCGCGCAGAAGATCCTTGGAGTGGAGAACGCCGATGATATTGTCCGGCTCGCCACGCCAGATAGGCACGCGCGAATAGGGCGAATCGACAACGGCGCGGAGAAAGTCGCGCGGCGGCAGGTCGGCGTCGATCGTGTACATTTTGGTCCGATGCACCATGGCGTCCTCGACGGAGAGGTCGCGCAACTCGAGCAGGCCGCCGAACATGTCGCGTTCCGAACGCTGCACCCCGCCTTCCTTGTGCATGAGGTCGACGGTGCTCCTGAGTTCCTCGTGTCCCGACAAAAGCGCGTGATGCACCTTGGTGTCGATGCCGACGAGTCGGAGCAGGCCCTGGATCAGGGCTTCGATGGCGGCGAGGATCGGGCCGAAGATCGCAACGAAGAAGCCGATGACCGGCGCGACAATGAGCGAGAATCGGTCCGGATAATTGATCGCCAGCGTCTTCGGCAGGATTTCCGCGAAGACGAGCAGGAGCAGGGTCATCAGGCCGGTCGCATAGATGACGCCGCTATAGCCGAATATGGCTTCGAGCACGCTGCTCAGAAAAGCCGAGGAGCCGATGCTGACGAGCGTATTGCCGAGCAGGATCGCGCCGATCAGCCGGTCGCGCTTGCCGAGCAGGCGGTTGACACGCTTGGCGTTGCCGTCGCCGCCTCTTTCGAGCGCATACATGCGCGCGCGCGAGGCGGCCGTCAGCGCCGTTTCGGAGCCGTTGAAGAAGGCCGCCAGAAGGATACAGAAGATGACGACGGCGGCCGCAAGCCAGAGATTAGACGTCGACGGTTCGACGTGAACGCCGTGCATGGGTGAAGTCCCGTTCTATGCCGCGCCGAGCTCGTGAGCGAGGAAGGCGCGCACATCCGACGCCAAAACATCGCGGGCGATGAAAGCCTGGCCGATGCCGCGCGCCAGGATAAAGGTCAGCACGCCGCGTTGCACTTTCTTATCCTGCAGCATCGCATCGAGAATCACGGCCTCGTCGGCATCCCAGCCGGGAATGTCGCGGATCGCCGTCGGCAGGCCGACCTCGCGCAAATGTTCGACCACCCGCTCGGCTTCGGCGGCGCCGAGAAGCCCGCGTGCGGCGGAAAAGCGGAAGGCGCAGGCGAGGCCGATCGCCACCGCCTCGCCATGCACCAGTCGGCGATTGTCGTAATGCACGATGCGCTCGAACGCATGGGCGAACGTATGGCCGAGATTGAGCAGCGCGCGCTCGCCCGATTCGTGCTCGTCGGCGGCGACGATCGCCGCTTTCGCCGCGCAGCTCTTGGCGATGGCATGCATCTGGTCGCCGCCGCCGGCGAAGACGTCACGCCAATGCTCTTCGAGCCATTCGAAGAACGCGCGGTCGTTGATGAGGCCATATTTGACGACTTCGGCATAGCCGGCGCGAAATTCGCGCGCCGGCAAGCTCTTCAGCACCCGCGTATCGATCAGCACGAGCCGCGGCTGATGAAAGGCGCCGACGAGATTTTTGCCGTGGGCGGAATTGATCCCGGTCTTGCCGCCGACGGAGGAATCGACCTGCGCCAGCAGCGAGGTCGGCACCT
>NZ_CANSHK010000059.1:0-12111 GCF_947646745.1 uncultured Methylovirgula sp.
CGCGAGTTCGGCCTTGTCGACGCCGCGGGCGGCGAGCGCCGTCAGATCTTCCGCGAAGGGCGCGCCCGCCTCGGCCTTGCGCAACAGGCTGCCGGCAATGATCGCCGCGGCCTCGTCGCCGGCATGCGCCGCGGCGGTCTGCCGCGCCAAGTGCTGTGCGGCGGCGACCGCGTCTTGCTGGGCCGCGACTTTGCCGGAGAGATCGCCGACCTGCGCGGTGAGCGCGGCGAGCTTGTCTTGTAAGTCCGCGACGTGTTGCGTCAGCGGGGCAAGATCGGGCGCGGGCCCGCCGGCTTCTGCCGGCTGGGCGGCGAGCTTGCCGATTTCATTCTTCAAATCGGCCAAGGCGGCGGCGGCCGTATGGCTTTGCGTTTCCGTCGCGGCGAGGCGGTTGGCGAGGTCGGTCTGCGCTGCGGCGAGCGGCGCGCTCGCACTTTGCTCTTGCTGCAGCCGATCTTGTTGCTGCGCCAAAGTGTCGAGCCGCGCCGTCAGCGTATCGATCTTGGTATCGGACTGATCGAGAAGGCGCAGCCCATAGGCGCCGGCGAAGCCCGCCGCACCGCCAATGATGAGCGACAGCAGCGCCGGGACGAATACGCCGCGGCGGCGCGGGGCTGGCGCGGGTTCTGCTGCGATGGGCGTTTCAATTTCGGAGGCCGGCGCCGTTTCGTCGGCTGCCGCCTCGGAGATCGCCTCCGGCGGAGGCTCTTGGCTCGGCGCAATGGCGTCTTGCGCGGCAACTTCACCCGGCTCGTCCACCGCTTCATGCAGCGGTTCAGGAGGAATGGGATCCGGCGGGGTCAGATCGTGTGCCGTGCCTTCGATGATCGCCGGCTCGCGGCGCAAGGCATTGCCGGAAAAATCCGGTGCGGCTGGCGGGGCCGTCGCTTCGCCCGGTTCAGGATCGGCCATGGAGCCTCCACTTGCTGCATCGCTTCTAGCCGAGGCAACAGGTGGAGGCAACGCGAGGCTTTAAGTTCAGTTACCGACCGCCTTGGCTTTGGCGAGCAGCGCTTCGGCCATGCGGATCGAGGCGATGTCGATGAGCCGGCCGTCGAGCGACACGGCGCCTTTGCCTTCTTTCGCCGCCTGGTCCATCGCTTCCATGATGCGGCGGGCCTTGGTGACTTCGGCTTCGGAGGGGCTGAAGACTTCGTTGGCGAGATCGATCTGCGAGGGATGGATCGCCCATTTGCCTTCATAGCCGAGCACGGCGGCGCGGCGCGCCGCGGCCTTGTAGCCGTCGGGGTCGGAGAAATCGCCGAACGGCCCGTCGATCGGGCGCAGGCCATAGGCGCGGCAGGCGACCATCATGCGCGTCTGCGCCGCATGCCATTGGTCGGCCCAGAAATAGTCGCGGTGGCCCTTGGCGTCCTTGTCGGTCAACACGCCGTAATCCGGATTGACGCCGCCGATCACCGTCGTGCGGGCGCGCGTCGAAGCGGCATAATCGGCGACGCCGAAGGACATGGCTTCGAGCCGTTTGCTCGATTGCGCGATCGCCTCGACATTGGCCATGCCGAGCGCGGTCTCGATCAAAACTTCGAAGCCGATGCGCTTGTCGCGCTTTTTCGCCGCCTCGATCTGGGTGACGAGCATATCGACCGCATAGACGTCGGCGGCGACGCCGACCTTGGGGATCAGGATCATGTCGAGCCGCGGGCAGGCTTCGACGATGTCGACGACGTCGCGATACATAAAATGCGTATCGAGGCCGTTGATGCGCACCATCATCGTCTTGGTGCCCCAATCGACCTCGTTAAGGCCGGCGACGATGTTCTTGCGCGCCTGTTCCTTGTCGTCGGGGGCGACCGCATCCTCGCAGTCGAGGAAGATGATGTCGGCTTTCGACTTCGCCGCCTTCTCGAACATGCCGGGGTTCGAGCCGGGCACCGCCAATTCCGAACGCTGCAGGCGCGCGTGCGCCTGCTCCACCAAAGTGAAGCTCATCGATCGTCCCCTTTACGTGACTGAGCGAGGCGCGAGACGGCTTGTCCGTCCCACGCCTGCGAATGAATGGCGCTTAGGCCGAGACGCGGCGCGAAGCCTGGCTCTTGGCCAGAACCTGCGCCATCGTGGCGCCGAATTCGCTCGGGCTCGGCGCCACGGTGAGGCCGAAGGCGCGCATGATCTCGGCCTTCTCGGCAGCGCTGTCGCCGGCGGCGGAGATGATGGCGCCGGCATGGCCCATGCGGCGGCCCTTCGGCGCCGTGAGGCCGGCGACGAAACCGACGACGGGCTTCGTCATATTGTCCTTCACCCAAGCCGCGGCTTCCGCTTCCTGCGGGCCGCCGATCTCGCCGATCATCAACACGGCTTCCGTCTCGTCGTCCTGGTTGAACAGCGCGAGATGGTCCATGAACGAGCTGCCGTTGATCGGATCGCCGCCGATGCCGACGCTGGTGGTGATGCCGATGCCGAGCGCCTTCATCTGCGCCGCCGCCTCATAGCCGAGCGTGCCGGAGCGTGAAATGACGCCGACCGTGCCGCGCATATAGATGTGCGGCGGCATGATGCCGAGCATGGCCTTGCCGGGGCTGATGATGCCGGCGCAATTCGGGCCGACCATCATCGTGCGCTTGTCCTTCGGGTAGCGCATCAGATAGCGCTTCACCCGCATCATGTCCTGCGCCGGGATGCCGTCAGTGATCGAGCAGACGAGGCGGATGCCGGCGTCGGCGCATTCCATGATGGCATCGGCGGCGAAGGCCGGCGCGACGAAGGTGATCGAGGCCTCGGCGCCGACTTCGCGGACGGCTTCCTTCACGGTGTTGAAGACCGGCAGGCCGATATGGGTGCGTCCGCCTTTGCCGGGCACGACACCGCCAACGATGTTGCTGCCGGCGGCGATCATGTCATTGGCGTGAAACGTGGCCTTTTCGCTGGTCAGGCCCTGCACGATAATTCGGGTTTTCTCGTCGATCAGAATGCTCATTGGCGCGTCCCCTCAATGTGCAGTGGTTTTGTAATCGCGGCAGGCGGCGACCGCCTTGGCCGCTGCCTCGCCCAAAGTCTCGGCGCTGATGATCGGGATGCCGCTTTCCTTGATGATCTTGCGGCCCGCTTCGACATTGGTGCCGGCGAGGCGAACGATGAGCGGAACCTTGATCTCCGTCTCCTTCACCGCCTGGACGACGCCTTCGGCAACCCAGTCGCAGCGATTGATCCCAGCGAAAATATTGACCAGCACGCTCTTCACGTTCTCGTCCGAGAGCACGAGGCGGAAAGCGGTCGCGACGCGCTCCGGCGAGGCGCCGCCGCCGACATCGAGGAAGTTCGCCGGGCTGCCGCCGGCGTGCTTGATCATGTCCATCGTCGCCATGGCGAGGCCGGCACCATTGACGATGCAGCCGATCTCGCCGTCGAGACCGATATAATTGAGATTGTGCTCGGCCGCCTGCGCCTCGCGCGGATCCTGCTGCGAGGCATCGTGCATGGCCGCGATATTGGGGCGGCGGAACATGGCGTTGTCGTCGAACGACATTTTCGCATCGAGCGCGAGGATCTTGTCGTCCGCGGTCAGGACCAGCGGATTGATCTCGAGCATCAGCGCGTCGCAATCGCGGAAGGCGCGATAGGCGGACAGGATCGTCGTCGTCGCGCGGGCGACCTGCTTGATGTTCAGCCCGAGCGCGAAGGCAATCTCGCGCGCCTGGAATGCCTGCAGGCCGACGGCCGGCTCGACGACCACCTGGATCACCGCATTCGGGTCGGTCTTGACGATCTCTTCGATTTCCATGCCGCCGTGCTGCGAGGCGATGACGCGGACGCGCTCGGCTTTGCGGTCGAGGACGAAGCCGAGATAGAATTCCCGCTCATAAGGCGAGGCGACTTCGATATAGACGCGCTGGACCGGCTGCCCGTCCGGCGCATTCTGCGTGGTGATGAGCCGCTTGCCGAGGAGGTCGTGCGCGGCCTGGCGGACTTCCTTATAATGCGAGCAGAGCTTGATGCCGCCGGCCTTGCCGCGGGCGCCGGAATGGATCTGCGCCTTCACCGCCCAGCGCGAACCGCCGAGTTCGGTTGCGACATAGACCGCCTGTTCCGGCGTAAAGGCCACCGCGCCCGGTGCTACCGCAACGCCGAACTGCGCCAATAATTGTTTCGCCTGATACTCGTGAATATTCATTGCGGCCGAACCTCCGGGGCACTCAATCTGCAAAGTCGTTAGCCGAGTTTATGAGGCTTCGCCAGATAGCAAAGCGGGAGAGGCGCACGAAGCCCTTGTCGCTGGGCGCTTTTTTCGCGTTGCGGAATCGCGCCCTTGGCGCCGCCCGGCGGACGCTTTTGCATGCGGAGGAGAGGGCAATTTCGACGTGCAGCAGCGGCGCGACGCGCCGCCCCGGCCAAGAAAACTGCGCTAACGTGCCGCAATTTTTTTGCAGTGCCATATAAGGCTCAGCTTGCAGACCGCTGCGAGTTTAAGCAGGAAGAGATGAAACAAAAACTTCATGCCATGGGGAGCGCGAATGGTCGAATTGCCTGTTGAGGATGAGAGCCGGCTTCTGCCAGCCCGGTTGATCGAGGGCTACGAAGTGTTTTTGCGCGGCCGCTTCCGCCGCGAACAGGATCGCTATCGCGAGCTTGCCGATCACGGCCAAAGCCCAAAAGTGCTCCTCATCGGCTGTTGCGACTCGCGCGTCTCGCCCGAGGTGATCTTCGACGCCGACCCCGGCGAAATTTTTGTGCTACGCAATATCGCCAATCTGATCCCGCCCTACGAGCCGGACAGCGAACATCACGGCACTTCGGCGGCGCTCGAATATGCGGTGAAGGTGCTGAAAGTGGCCCATATCGTCGTCATGGGCCATGCGATGTGCGGCGGCGTGCGCGCCTATGTCGAGACGCAATCCGGCGAGGCGGTGAAGCTCGCACCGGGCGATTTTATCGGCCAATGGATTTCGCTGCTCGCCCCGGCGGCGCGCAAGCTCGGGCCGCGGACCGAGCCGATGGCCGACTATGCCGAAAAGCTCGGCCGCGCCGCAATCATCGACTCGCTCGCCAATCTGCGGACCTTTCCCTACGTCCGCGAGGCGGAACAGGCGGGCGCGCTCGCCTTGCACGGCGCTTATTTCGGCGTCGCCGACGGGCGCCTGCTGGGGCTCGACGAGGCGACGGGGACTTTTTCGCCGCTCGCCGCCAAGGCCCACGCCGCGGCGCTCGGCACGCCGAGGTTTTAGAACGGCACGCCCCGACGACCCCTTCGATTTGTTGCGCTTCGCCGAGGCGCAGGCGCCGGTCTATGCGCGCGTCTGCGCCGAATTGCGCGCCGGGCGCAAGGCGACGCATTGGATGTGGTTCGTCTTCCCGCAGCTCGCCGGTCTCGGTCTGAGCTCCATGGCGCAGCGCTATGCCATCGGCTCGGCCGCCGAGGCGCGCGCCTATCTCGCCCATCCCCTGCTCGGTGCGCGGCTGCGCCAATGCACCGACCTCACCTTGCAGATCGAAGGCCGCTCCGCCCAGGCGATTTTCGGCAGTCCCGACGATCTTAAGTTTCGCTCATCGATGACCTTGTTTGCCGCCGTCGCCGAACGGCCCTCGCTCTTCGACCGGGCTCTGCAAAAATATTTTGCCGGCGAGGCCGATCCCCGCACTTTGGCAATCCTTGCGGCCACGCGCGGGAGACCGGCGCCCGATGGTCCGGCGGGGCATTGACCCGGCTCGGGCCCCTGCGGGCAGGGACGGCGCGTCCAGATTTAGGATTGACATCGATTTTTCGCTGAGGCGGACTACGCTCCGTGCCCGGTCATCAAGGTCGGAGATTTTTCATGCTTAAATTATTCCGCAGCGCATTGATCGTCATCACGCAATCCGCAGGGCTTCTTGTGGCGGCATCTTCGCTGGCTTATGCGGCCGATTGCGCCAGCCTGCAGAAAGGCAATGAGGTTTTTGCGGACAGTTTTGCCGATAATACCGGCGGCTGGCCAACCGATCCCGATGCAACCATCGACAAATCGGGCCTGACCCTGCATCTCTACGCCCCGAACAGCTCTTGGGTCTATCTCAACAATACGTTCAACGCGAGCGACGGCGATTATTGCCTGGAAGGCCTTGTGCCGAAGCCGGCGGCGGCCAATAACGCCTCCTATATCGGCCTCGCCTTTTTGGCCAAGGACGCCAGCACGTTCGACGTTCTGCAAGTCGACAGCTCCGGCGGAATCCAGCTCTGGCGAAAGGTCTCCGGCACCTGGACGCAGGTCGCCAATCTCTCGCGTCCGTCGCTCGTGCCGACGGCCGGCTCGCCCGTCGTTCTTCGTGCCGTCGTCAAAGGCACGCTGATTTCGGTCTCGGTCAACGGCACCGATTTGCAGAAAGTCCGCATCCAGGTGCCGAGCGGGCCGCTCGAATTCGGCATCTACGCCCAGACGGAGAGCAATGTGGCGAAACCCGGCGTCGGCGTTCAGGTCACGAAATATCGCGTGACCGCCGGCGAGTAGGCGCGCCACAGCGGAACTTCATGAGGGACGCGCGGGCGTTGCTCATCCGCCGCTTCTCCCTTCGCCGAGGTGGTGCGCCGCTATAAGCCGGCGGGCCGCCTCCTGCGCGCTGGGCGCTTCACGGAATTTTTGGTCCCTTGATTCGCGGATTTGATGCGTGAGTGCCGAAGGAGCGGCCGCGGCGTTTTGGAAGCGCTGCTCCAGTTTGCTGCAATTCATAAATTGCGAACGATAAAATTGCGCGGGAGGCTCTCCGATGTTTCACATCGGCAATCCGATTGCTGTTTTTGTTTTTCTTCTCGTTTTGGCAATTTTCTTGACGGTAAAAGGGCGTGGCAGGATTCAGAATTTCGGAGTCGCCGGCACAAGCATTCTGGCAGTCCTTTCTCTATGCGAGGTTGCTGCGACGATCTGGGAACCGCCGCACCCGTCCCGCACGATTGCCGACCTCGATAAATCAGGCGGCAAGCTCATCGATCATCGCCCTGTCGTCGGCTGGGGACCGACCGCTCCGGGGCGATATGAGTCCCGCCAGTTTTTGGACGGCAAGCTCATTTACGATGCCACCTATACGATCGGCAGCGATCTGCTTCGCAAGGTTGATAGCGGTAGCGACGGGAAGGGTGTCGCCTTTTTAGGCGATTCGGTCATCTTCGGAGAGGGCATCCAGGATGGCGATACGCTGCCCCAGCAATTCGCCGATCTCGAAGGCCGGGCGTCGCCGGTTTATAATCTTGGCTTTTCCGCCTATAGCCCTGCCCAGGCGCTCGCGGAGATGCGCGCCGGGCTTTACGACAAAGACCTCAGCAATTCACGCCTTATCGTCGAATTCGTGGCGCCGTGGCACGCAGACCGCGTATCTTGCAAGGTCTCATGGGTTGAAGGCGCGCCAAGGTTCTTGTCGATAAACGGACGGATCGTGCAAACCGGCACGTGCCAGCCGACGGCTTCACCGCTCTCTTATTTCGCGATGTTTCGCTTGTTTAGGCCGCCAACTATGACGACGGTGACCGACCGCGACGTTGCGCTTTTGACGGCCATAACAGAGCAGGTGATCCGCCTAGCCCGCGAAAAATATCACGTTCCAATCGTTATATTCTACAAGAGGGAGCCGGCGTATCTCAGCCCCGTGCGGGGCTGGACGGATGACAAGATCATGCAGGTCTTGCGCGACGCCGGAGCAGAGGTTCTCGAATATGTCGTGCCGCCCGGCGCGCAATATCGCATTGCGGGCGATGGTCATCCGACCAGACTGACGAATACGTTGTGCGCGCGGAAACTCTACGATTTCGTGCGCGAGCAATTTCCCGACATCGAAACGACGGCTGCGCGGTGAGTTCCTGGCGTCCGAAAAGATGCCGTTTTCGATCGTGGCGTGCTGCGAAGGTCGACCTCGCTCAGTCCGGTCGATGCACGGATTGTCGAAGACGTGCGCTTGACGCGTCAAAACGGTGCCGGAGCAAAATCAGCGGCACGCGACGTTGAGGGAACAATAAGCCTGCTAGCGCGTTGGCTTGCACTGCCGCGCTCGCGGCTGCGTCCGGGCTTTGCCGACGGCAAAGCTGCGCTCAATCTCGATCGGCGGCGAGTATCAGTCGTGTGTTCTGCGGTATTGAATGAGAATTGCAGAGCCTTGTTGGGGTTTGGCGGTTTCGAACGGAGCGGATGAGATTTGGTCGGCCCGTTTCGACATTCGCCTGCAAACCTCTCGCCTTCTCTCTTAGCTCTTATCCGCGCAACAGCAATCCGGGTTCAGGCCGGGTTCAGCAAGGATAGGTCTTGTTCCCAGCTTCAGATTTTGAATGACCGCTCGATATGTCAAACAGCACGAGACCCTCGAATATCCTCCTGACCCGTCGCGGGCTTATGGAACAAGGCGGCGCCATGACCTTGGCCAGCGCGCTCGCAACCTTTGGCCCCGCGCCGGCGCTCGCCTCCGACAATAAGGCCGGCCCGAGATTCGCGACGGACGGTCCGTTCAACCGCTCGACGGTGATCGAAATCGCCCGCGCGCTCGCCAAGAAGCCGTTTCAGCCGCCGCAGGACAAGTTGCCCGAGCAGCTTACCAAACTCACCTATGACCAATATCGCGACATCCGCTTCAAGCCCGACCATGCGATCTGGGCGAAGACCGGATTGCCGTTTCAAATGGAATTGTTCCACTCCGGATTCTATTTCAAGGATCCTGTCGAGGTCGCCGTCGTCGATAACGGGCAGGCGCGCCATGTCGCCTATGATCCGGATATGTTTACCTTCGGACCGCTGGTGCCAAAGCCTATTCCGCAGGGGGATTTTGGCTTCGCGGGCATCCGTATTCACGCGCCGATCAATCGCAAGGATTATTACGACGAGGTCTGTGCCTTCCAGGGCGCAAGCTATTTCCGCGCCGTCGGCCGCGGCCAGGTCTACGGCCTTTCGGCGCGCGGGCTCGCGATCAAGGTCGCCGATCCGGAGGGGGAGGAATTTCCTTCGTTCCGCGCCTTCTGGGCGGAAACGCCGTCCGCCAATAGCGACAGCGTGGTGATCCACGCGCTTCTCGACAGCCAAAGTTGCTCCGGCGCGTATCGCTTCACGCTCAGTCCCGGCCTGCCGACGGCGATGGATGTCGAGGTTTCGCTGTTTCCGCGCGTCGCACTCGACAAGCTCGGCTTGGCGCCGGGCACCAGCATGTATTATTTCTCCGACAACAGCCGCCGCGACATGGACGATTTTCGCCCGCAAGTCCACGATTCGGATGGCCTCCTCATGTTGACGGGCCGTAACGAACGGATCTGGCGGCCGCTTGCAAACCCCGCCCGGCTGCAGATCAGTGCCTTCGTCGATTCAGGCCCGCGCGGCTTCGGCCTGATGCAGCGCGACCGCTCGTTTTGCGATTATGAAGATCTCGAATCATCCTTTGAACGCCGACCAAGTCTGTGGATTGAGCCGGTCGGTGATTGGGGGACCGGCGCCGTCACATTGGTCGAGATTCCAAGCAACAGCGAAATCCACGACAACATTGTCGCCTATTGGGCGCCGAAGACTCCGATTCCGGCAAACGCGGAATATAATTTTGCTTACCGAATGCATTGGGGCCTCGATCCCGATCCGCAGCCCGGCACGGTGATCGTCAATGCGACACGCAGTGGCCGGGCGAGCGTTGCCGGGCCTTCTGCGCAACGGCTCTTCGTCATCGATTATGTCGCCGCGGCTGCCGCTGCCGGCCAGCCAGTGCCGCTGCCGATCCCCAAAGCCAGTGTAACGGCCTCGGTCGGCAAGATTTCCGACGTCGCGGTCACGGTGAATGACAAGATTAACGGCTGGCGGCTTTCCTTTCATCTCGATCCGGCCAACGAAACGCTGATTGAATTGCGATCCACCCTTGCATTCGCGGACAATCGCCCGGTCGAGACCTGGGTCTACAGATGGACCGCGTGAGCGCACATGCCGCCACGCGGCCCATCGATGCGCCGGCGCGAGGAATGCCGGCGGAGCATCCGCTGCCGATGCCGGTGCAACCGCTCGATCGTTTCGACGCTGGACTCCGCCTGCCGTGCCGAGCGCGCGAGCAACGGCAAATTGCGCTCCGCCGCGCTCTTGTCCTCGGCGGCGCGGCCGCGCTGACGGGTTTCGCGGTCTATGAGATGGAACGCGTCCTCGGCCTCGCCGGGCTGACGGTCCTCGAAGGCCTCATCCTGATCCTCTTCGCACTCACCTTCGCGTGGATCGCTCTGGCCTTTGTCAGCGGGTTGGCCGGGCTTGCCGCCGCGATGACCTCACGAGCCCGAATCAGCCCGGGGATGCCCGAGGGCCTCACCGCGGTTCTCATGCCGACCTATAATGAAGCGCCGGCGCGGGTCTTCGCCGCGATCGAAGCGATGGCGATCGGCGTCGGGGAACGCGGCGCCGGTCATGCCTTCGACTGGTTCGTGCTTTCCGATACGACGGATCCCGATATCGCGCTGGCCGAGGAAGCCGCGCTTACTCTTTTGCGCAGCCGAGTCGGCGATCGCGCAAGGACGTTCTACCGCCGCCGGCGCAGAAACATTGCCCGCAAATCCGGCAACATCGCCGATTTCTGCACCCGCTGGGGCGGCGGCTATGATTATCTTCTCGTTCTCGATGCCGATAGCCTGATGACGCCGGAGACGATTGTGGAACTCGTCCGCCGCATGGACGGCGATCCGGACGCGGGCCTCATTCAGACGATCCCGAGACTGGTTTCCGGCGTCACAGTCACCGCCCGCCTGCAGCAATTCGCAAACCGCGTCTATGGACCCATCGTCGGCGGCGGTCTTGCGTGGTGGTGCGGTACGGAAGGCAATTATTGGGGCCATAACGCGCTGATCCGTACCCGGGCTTTCACCGAAGCGGCGGGTCTGCCCGATATTCCGGGCAATCCCCCGTTCGGCGGCCATATCCTGTCACATGATTTCGTCGAGGCGGCACTTCTGCGCCGCGCCGGCTGGGGCGTGCGGATCGCCGCCGATCTCGGCGGTTCCTACGAGGAGAGTCCGCCATCGCTGATCGATCTCGCCGTGCGCGACCGGCGCTGGTGCCAAGGCAATCTCCAGCATACGAAAGTGCTGCGTGCCGCCGGGTTCCATTGGATGAGCCGGTTTCACATCGTCAACGGCATCATGAGCTATCTCGCTTCGCCGCTTTGGTTGCTGCTCATTCTCGCCGGTCTCGCGCTGGCTCTTCAGGCGCATTTCACCCGGCCGGAATATTTTCCCAATCATTTTTCTCTTTTTCCGACGTGGCCGAAGATCGACTACGAGCGCGCTTTGTGGCTCTTCGCTTTGACCATGGGCGTGCTTTTCGGTCCGAAGATCATTGGGCTCGGAACCTTTCTTTCGAACGGGCGCGACCGGCGCGCCGCGGGAGGCCTGTTCGAGGTCCTTTGGAGCTTCGTCTTCGAGGTCGTCGGCTCTGCCTTGATCGCGCCGATCATGATGCTGGTGCATACGGGTGCCGTGTTCTCCGTTCTGATGGGCCGCGATTCCGGATGGAAGCCGCAACGCCGCGACGATGGGTCGGTACCCTTGCGCGATCTCATCCATCGTCACCGCTGGCACATGGGCGCCGGGCTTGCCCTGCTCGCCGCTGGCTATGCGGATTCGATCAGCCTCGTCGCGTGGCTGAGCCCCACCATCCTGGGGCTCATTCTGGCGATCCCGGTGTCCGGATTGACCGCGTCGCCGGCTTTCGGCCGCGCGATCATGCATCTCGGGTTGCTGCGAACGCCGGAGGAGACGGCGCCCCCCGCGGTGCTCGAAACGATGCGGGCGCATTTGCCGCGATACGAAGCGGCTGTCCTGGATGCGCCCGGCCTCGCCCGGATCGCTCGCGACGAGCGATTGCGCGCGACGCACAATGCTGTCACGGATCGGCCTCTCCCCCGCCCGCGCGGCACGGTCGATCCGGCGACGGCGCTCGCCACGGCCAAGATCAACGAGGCGAGGACGATCGACGAAGCGGTCAGTTTTCTCACCCCGTCCGAGCGCGCCGCCGTCATAGCGACACCCGAACTGATCGAGCGCCTCGGCGAATTGCCGGCGGGAGAGCTGAGAGTCGATCACACTCCATAAAATCAGCGATCGGCGCCAAGCGCCGGCAGCGTTATCTTCACCGCATTTCGTGGCGATACCGATAGCGGTATGCGTCACGCGTGCATTGCTCGCCGCAAGGCGTT
>NZ_CANSHK010000060.1:0-12057 GCF_947646745.1 uncultured Methylovirgula sp.
GGCGAAGCCAGCTGCGGCGCCGCAGGATCCTTTCAGCCTCGGCTGGGAACCCAAGCACAATCCATGGGCCGTCGCGATCGTCGTGACGCTCGCGGCCTTCATGGAAATTCTCGACACGACGATCGTCAATGTCGCCTTGCCGCATATCGCCGGCAGCTTGTCATCGAGCAACGACGAGGCGACCTGGGCGCTGACCTCCTACCTCGTCGCCAACGGCATCGTGCTGACAATCTCCGGTTGGCTCGGCAGCCAGCTCGGCCGCAAACGCTATTTTCTCATCTGCTTGGCGATGTTCACCGTCTGCTCGTTCCTCTGCGGCGTTGCCACGAGCCTGCCGCAGCTCATTCTGTTCCGACTACTGCAAGGCTTTTTCGGCGGCGGCCTGCAGCCGAACCAGCAAGCGATCATTCTCGATTATTTCCCGCCCGCCAAACGCGGCGCCGCCTTCGGCCTCACCGCCATCGCCACCATCGTCGGCCCGATCCTCGGCCCGACGCTCGGCGGCATCATCACCGATTCCGTCTCCTGGCGCTGGATCTTCTTCGTCAACGTGCCGGTCGGTATCGCCGCCGTCATCCTCGTCTACATCCTCGTGCAGGATCCGCCTTGGGTGAAGCGCGAACCGCGGCCGATCGACGGCATCGGCCTCGGCCTCATCGCGCTCGGCCTCGGCTGCCTCGAAGTGATGATGGACCGCGGCGAAGATGCCGATTGGTTCGGTTCGAGCTTCATCGTCATCATGGCGATGCTGTCGGTCACCGGCCTCGTCGGCGCGGCCGTCTGGCTCTCCGTCGCCAAGAAGCCGATCATCCATATGGCGATCTTCAAGGATAAGAATTTCTCGGGCGGCTGCGTGATGATCGGCGCCGTCGGCGGGATTCTTTATGCTTCGTCGGTGCTCATCCCGCAGTTCGCGCAGCAGGTGCTGGGCTATACGGCGACGTGGGCGGGCATGATCCTCTCGCCCGGCGGCATCATCATCATCATGCTCATTCCCTTCGTCGGGCGGCTGATGAACGTGATGCAGACCCGCTATATCGTGGCGATCGGCTTTTTTCTGCTCGGCGTGTCCTTCATCTTTTCGTCGAAGCTGGTGCTCGACATCACCTACCTGCGGCTGGTGATGATCCGCGCCTCGCAGACCGTCGGCCTCGCCTTCCTCTTCGTGCCGATCAGCACCATCACCTATTCGACGCTGCCGCGCGAATTGAACGGCGACGCGACGGCGCTGTTTTCGATGTTCCGCAACGTCGCCGGGTCGATCGGCATTGCGAGTTCGACCGCGCTGATCCAGCAGCGCGCGCAATTGCACCAGACCTATCTGTCGCAATGGGCGAATCCGTTCTGGCAACCGTTCAACAATCTCATTGCGAAGTACCAAGCCTCGCTCGAGGCACTCGGCAATTCCGCAGTGGCAGCGCATCAGATGGCGCTCGGCCATGCTTACCAGGACTTGCTGAGCCAGGTGTCGGTCATGGCTTATTCCGACGTATTCAAGGGCTGTTCCATCGTCGCCTTCGCGCTGGTGCCGCTCTGCTTCATGCTGTCGCCGATCAAGGGCGGCCGCGGCGGCGGAGGGGGCGGCCATTAGCATCGGACCGAAAGCCATGCGGCAGACGGGACACACAGCACAACAAAGTCGGTGGATTGCGCGAAACGCCATTTGGCCATGCGCCAATTCGTTTAAATAAAAGCACTACGGGGGTCGTGGCGTGAAAAGTTTGCGGTTGATCACCGGCCTATCGGTGGCGGTGCTGCTGTCCGGCTGCGCCTTGGGGCCGAATTTTGTGCCCCCCAATCCCGGCCTGCCGCCGACCTCGTTCTTTGCCGGCGCCACGCATAAGCCTGTCGTTTCGACCCGTGTCGCGCTCGCGCCGGTCAATCCTGATTGGTGGGCCCTGTTTCACGACCGCGAACTGATCGCGCTCGAGCACCGCGTCGCCGGCGCCAATCTCGACGTGCGCACCGCGACCCTGCGGCTCACCGAGAGCCGTTATCAGCGCGGCGTCACCGCCTCGGCGCTCTTTCCCTCGCTCAGCGACAATGGCTCCTACGAGCGCCAGGGGATCAGCCAGAACGGGATTCTCGGCCTCTTTGCCAGCGCCACGCCGGGCACTGAAGCGGGCGGCGCCTTCGGCACCGGGACCGGCGGGATTCCCGGCAGTCTGCTGCAGCCCTTCAGCCTCTGGCAGCAAGGCTTCGATGCGTCGTGGGAACTCGACATCTGGGGTCAGGTGCGCCGGCAGGTCGAAGCGGCAGATGCCGATAGCGATGTGGCCGCCGACCAGCGGCGCGGTGCGCTCGTCTCGGCGCTCGCGGAAGTCGCGCGCGATTACATGCAATTGCGCGGCATTCAGGAGCAGATCCGGATTGCCCGCAACAATGTGAAGACCGAGACCGATATCCTCGACATCACCAAGGAACGGCAGAAGACCGGCGTCGTCACCGGCCTCGATGTCGAGAATGCCGCGGCGCAAGTCGATTCCTTGAAGGCGACCATCCCGGATCTCCAGCGCCAGGAATCCGAGGCAATCAATGCGCTGAGCCTTCTGCTCGACGAACCGCCGGGCGGCCTCGCCGCCGAGCTTGTTACGCCCGGCGCCGTTCCGCCCCCGCCGCCGCGCATTCCCGTCGGCATTCCGTCCGATCTCGCCCGGCGCCGCCCGGACATCCGCCAGGCTGAAGCGCAATTGCATGAAGCGACCGCCGATATCGGGGTTGCGGTTGCCTCCTTCTATCCGACCGTTACGCTCAACGGCAGCGTCGGCTTCCAGGCGCTTGACCTGAAGAACCTCTGGAAAGGCTCGTCGCTGCAATATGCGCTCGGCCCCGGCGTCACCATGCCCTTGTTCGAAGGCGGCAAGCTGACCTCGATGCTCAACCTGCGTACGGCGCAGCAGCAAGAGGCCTGGATTAGTTACCACGAGACCGTGCTGAAGGCCTGGCACGACGTGGTCAACGCGCTCGTCGCCTATCGCACCGAGACGGCGCGGCACCGCGAATTGGTGCTGCAGATCGATCACGCCGGCAAGGCGCTGGACCTTGCCCGCAGCCGCTATCGCGACGGCGTCGAACAATTCGTCACCGTCCTCGATGCCGAGCGCACGCTCCTTTCGGCGCAGCAGCAGGGCGCGCAGAGCGCGACCAATGTCGCCGTCGATATCGTCGCGCTCTACAAGGCGCTGGGCGGCGGCTGGGAAGGTCATTTCCCGCCTGAGCCGCCGCCGCCGCTCACGGCAGCGCTGCCCGGCCTCTGAGCCGTTTGGCGCTCTATTCGAATGCGACGGAGAGACCGCGGCGCTCGCATTCCTCTGTGATCCCGGCGGCGATCTTCTGCAATTCGTCGACCGAGATTTCCTCGTCCTCGTGCGGCGGATCCCAGGTCAAAATCTCATCCATCCGGATGACGAAATCCGCCGGATGCTCGACATTGGGCAAATCCCGCACGGCAAAGATCGTCAGCCGCCGCTCGCCGCTTAAGATGCGGAACGCACCTTCGGTCAGTTCCACGCTCAGTCGCGCGCGGCCGGTCACGATGCGATCTCCGCGCGAACCGGGTTAGCCCCTGTCACCATCCGCTGCTCCTCACTGCGGCAACAATCTTGCGCATCACGCTCGGCAGCGCCTCGGCATCGACGTCCCTTACCCAGCGGCATCCCTGCGGCGGCCTTGCACCCTCTCCGACATCGGCGGCGAAAATATCGAGCGTTAAAGTAAAATGCGTGAATTGATGTGAAACGCGAATATCAAGGCGGCGATAATCGGCCATCATCGGGGCCTCGCGCAAGGCGTCCGCCAAGTTGTAATCGCTCGTCCATGGCGTGCCCGGCATTTCGCTCATGCCGCCGAGCAGCCCGTGCGCGGGCCGCGTCCGCAGCAAAATATCTTCGCCGCAGCGCAGAAAAAAGACAGCGCCGCCCCGCTCCGGCCGCGCCGCTTTTGCGGCCTTGCGCGGCCAGTCTTCCGGCGTCAGCCGCGACGCCGCCTGACAGAAAGCCTTGAGCGGGCAAAGGGTGCAGACGGGCCGGCGCGGCGTGCAGATCGTCGCGCCGAGGTCCATCAGGGCCTGGGTGAAATCGCCGGGCCGCTCATCTGTGAGCAAGGCCGCGGCATGGGCTTTGATAAGCTTTTTGGCGGCCGGCAGCGGCGTGTCGATCGCATGGAGCCGGGCGACGACGCGCTCGATATTGCCATCGACGGCGACGGCCTTCTGCCCGAAAGCGATCGCAGCGATAGCCGCGGCTGTATAGGCGCCAATGCCCGGCAGGTGCCGGAGTTCGGCTTCGGTCTCGGGAAATCGGCCGCCATGCTGCGCGGCGACCGCCTGGGCGCAGGCGTGCAGATTGCGCGCCCGCGCATAATAGCCAAGCCCGGCCCATTGCTGCATCACGGCTTCGACCGGCGCCGCCGCCAGGGCGGCGACATCCGGCCAACGGGCGCGAAAGGCGGCGAAATAGGGTCTCACCGCCGCGACCGTCGTCTGCTGCAGCATGATTTCGGAGAGCCAGACGAGATAAGGATCGGCGTGCGTGCCCGGCGGCGAACGCCAGGGCAGATCGCGGCGATGCCGGTCGTACCAGGCGAGCAGCGCCGCAGCCGGGCCGTCTGGCTGCGCCAGCGCGGCGGGCTCGCTTCGGGCGGTCTGTGGCATAGCCCATCTATCAGCAGGCGATTCGGCCCGCCAAGTCCATATTGGCTATAGTCGTCCGATGCGCCCTTCGATTCTCGATCCGTTGTTCGCGCCGGCGACGAGCCTGCCCGGCGTCGGGCCCAAGGTCGGCAAGCTGCTCGACACATTGCTCGGCAAGGGCGACGGCGGCGCGCGCGTCGTCGATCTTCTGTTCCATCTGCCGACCGGCACGATCGATCGGCGCCGCCGCGCCAAGATCGCCGAGGCGCCGCTCGACCAGATCGTCACGATCGAGGCCGATGTCGTTGAACACCGGGCGGCGCCGCCGCGCTCGCGTGCGCCCTATAAAGTTCTTGTGGAAGATGAGACCGGCGACGTTCTGCTCGTCTTTTTTCTCGCCAATCCGGCCTGGATCCAGAAGAGCCTGCCGGTCGGCGCGCGGCGCTTCATCTCCGGCAAGCTCGAGCTTTGGGACGGCCATCGCCAGATGGTGCATCCCGATCGCGTCGTCGATGCCGACGGCCTGGCGACGATGCCGCTGGTCGAGCCGGTCTATGGCCTGACCGAGGGCCTCGCGCCGCGGGCGCTGGCGAAGATGATCGCCGGGGCGCGCGCCCGGCTGCCCGAGTTGCCGGATTGGCTGGCAGACAGTCGGACGAAGCCGCCGGCGCTGCCGCGCTTCAGCGAAGCGCTCGAAATCCTGCATCATCCGCCCGACCCCGAGGCCATCGCCCCGACCGCGCCGGCGCGGCTGCGGCTCGCCTTCGACGAATTGCTGGCGCATCAATTGGCGCTCGCTCTGACCCGCGCGCATCTGCGACGCACCGCCGGGCGCAGCAGCAAAGGCGATGGCGCGCGCAGCGGCGCAATCCGCGCCGGCTCGCCCTTTGCTTTGACCGCGGCGCAAGAAAACGCCGTCGCGGAAATCCGTGCCGATCTCACGGCGCCGGTACGCATGTTGCGTTTGCTGCAGGGCGATGTCGGTTCGGGAAAGACCATCGTCGCCTTGCTCGCCATGACGGAGGTCGTCGAAGCCGGCCGGCAAGCGGCGCTGATGGCCCCGACCGAAGTGCTGGCCCGCCAGCATTTCGAATCGCTGCAAAAATATGCCGCGCCGGCCAAGCTCAATCTCGCCCTGCTGACCGGCCGCGATTCAAGCGCCGAACGCGGGCGCACCCTCGCCGCGCTCGCCGAAGGCACGATCGACATCGTCATCGGCACGCATGCTCTGTTTCAAGAGAGCGTCGCCTTTCGGGACCTCGGCCTTGCCGTCGTCGACGAACAGCATCGGTTCGGCGTGCATCAAAGGCTCGCGCTCGGCGCCAAGGGCGACGGCGCCGACATTCTGGTGATGACGGCCACGCCGATCCCGCGCACGCTGGTCCTCACCTATTTCGGCGACATGGATGTTTCGACCTTGCGCGAGAAACCGCCCGGCCGCCAGCCGATCGAAACCCGCGCCCTGCCGCTCGAGCGCATCGGCGATGTGGTGGCGCGGCTGCAAAGCGCCATCGCGCAGGGCGCCCGCGCCTATTGGATCTGCCCGCTCGTCGCCGGAAGCGAAGCGCTGGATGTCGCCGCGGTCGAAGAACGCTATGCGGCGCTCAAGCAGATTTTCGGCCCGCAGGCGGGCCTGGTGCACGGCAAAATGAAAGGGGCCGAGCGCGACACGGCGATGGCGGCCTTCGCCAAGGGCGAAACCAAAGTGCTTGTCGCGACAACCGTGATCGAAGTCGGCGTCGATGTGCCGGAAGCCTCGATCATCGTCGTCGAACACGCCGAGCGTTTCGGCCTCGCCCAATTGCATCAATTGCGCGGCCGCGTCGGCCGCGGCCAGGCCAAATCGACCTGTCTCTTGCTCTACAAGGCACCGCTTGGCGAAATCGCCAAATCACGCATCGAGATCATGCGCGACACCGAAGACGGCTTTCGCATCGCCGAGGAGGATTTGCGCCTGCGCGGCGGCGGCGACGTGCTCGGCACACAGCAATCGGGCCTGCCCGGCTTCCGCCTCGCGCAGCTCGATGTCCATGCCGATCTGTTGAAGCTCGCCCGGGCCGAAGCGCAGGCGATCGTCGCCACCAATCCGCGCCTCGAAGGCGCGCAAGGCAAGGCGCTGCTCGTGCTGCTGCATCTCTTCGAGCGCGAGGCAGCGGTAAAATTGCTGCAGGCGGGATAAAAATGAAGACCGCCGATTACGCCCCGGCTGCGGCGCAGCGCGTCGCGCCCTTTGTCGAAGCCGATCTTTTCGCCGGCGCCATCCTCGTCGCGCAAAACGGCGTGCCGCTGCTGCGGCAGGGTTTCGGCCTCGCCGATCGCGAATGGAATATCGCGCATCGCCCGTCCGGCAAATTTCGCGTGGGCTCGCTGACCAAGCAATTCACCGCGACCTTGATCCTGCAATTGATGGAGCGCGGCCGGCTCAGGCTCGACGACAAAGTGGCGCAGCATTTTCCCGATGCGCCCGCCGCCTGGGCCGACGTCACGCTGTTGCATCTGCTCACGCATACATCGGGCATTCCGAGCTACACATCGCTGCCGCATTTTTTCGCGCAAGAAGCGCGGCGCGATCGCAGCCCGCGCGAGATCATCGCCTTGACGGAATCGATGCCGCTCGATTTTCCGCCCGGCAGCGCCTTCAAATATAACAACGGCGGCTATGTGATCCTGGGGCACATCATCGAACGGATAACCGGCCAAAGTTACGAAGCCGTCCTGCGCGACAACATCCTCGACCCACTGGGCTTAGCAAACACCGGCTACGAGCGCGTCGCAGCAATCATCTCCGAGCGGGTGCGGGGCTATCGTTTCAGCAATGGCAAAATCGAGAACGCCGGCTTTCTGGCGATGAGCGTGCCGCATGCGGCTGGCGCGGTCTATGCGACGCTCGACGATCTGCTCATCTGGCAGCGCGCGCTTGTCGCGGCGAAGCCTTTCAGCCCGGCCTCGGCCGCGTTGATGTTCGAGGATCACGGCCACGGCTATGGCTTCGGCTGGGGTATTCAGGAGCAATTCGGCCGCCGCCAATTCGTCCATGCCGGCGGCATCAACGGTTTCAGCGTCGTCGTGAGCCTCTACCCGGACGACGATCTCTTCATCGCCGTCCTCGCCAATATCCAGGCGGCGCCGGTGCAGAAGATCGCCCGCGATCTCGCCGCGCTCTTTTTCGGTGCTGAAGACGAAGCGCCGGCGCTGGTGCTCGATGCCGCCCTGCTGGCCGATTATGTCGGCACATATCGGCTCAAGTCGGGACGCCCGCTGCAGGTCACGCAGGACGGGGCGCGGCTCTTTGCCGAGACCGGCGATTACGGACGCCAGGAACTGCGCGCGATCGACGACCAGACATTCGCCGGCCGGCTCGTCGATTGGCAATTGCGCTTTGCCGCCGACGGCGTCGAACAGGCGCAGGGCGTGATTTTCGTTCGCGATGGAACAGAGACCAAAGGCGTGCGCGAGGATTAGAGAATCGGACCGAAAAGTGCGAAGCGGTTTTCGGACAAATGCGAAAAAGTGTCAGCGGTTTTTCGCAAAAAAATCCCGCTCTAAACGATTAGAATCGACCACGTTTATGATTTCGGGTCGATTCGATCCGAAATCCTCGAGATCTAGTGCTCGCGCAATTCTTCTTCGACTTCGATATTGTCGTCGCTCTGATCTTCGGTCGCTTCGCCGCCGAGGCGGCCGCGGCGGCCAGCGCCGTTCGAGGGACGCAATTCGCGCGGCAGTGGGAAGAACACGCTTTCATCCGCGGTCGAGACGATTTCGACATCGAGCTCGAAGCGCGCCGCAAACGCGTCCATGATCTCCTCGACCAGCACTTCCGGCGCCGAAGCGCCGGCCGTGATGCCGACCGATTTCACGGTCTTGAACAGATCCCATTCGACATCGTCGGCGCGCAGGACGAGGCGCGCGAGCTTGCAGCCCGAACGTTCGGCGACTTCGCGCAGGCGCTGCGAATTCGACGAATTGGACGAGCCGACGACAATCATCGCATCGACGATCGGCGCAATGCGCTTGACCGCCTCCTGGCGATTGGTCGTCGCATAGCAGATGTCTTCTTTGTAGGGGCCGATGATCTGCGGGAAACGGCGCGTCAGCGCATCGACCATATGGCGCGTATCGTCGATCGACAGCGTCGTCTGGGTGACATAGGCGAGATTGCTCTCATCGACGCCGGTCAGGTTTTGAACGTCCTCCGGCGTCTGCACCAGGATGATCGAGCCTTTCGGCAATTGGCCGAGCGTGCCGACGACTTCGGGATGACCGGCATGGCCGACGAGGATCACCTGACGACCGCGGCGGAAATGCGCCTCGGCCTCGCGGTGGACCTTGGTGACGAGCGGACAGGTTGCGTCGAGCGCGAAGATTTTCCGCGTGTCCGCATCGGCGTGAACGGATTTCGGCACGCCATGCGCGGAGAAGATCACCGGCTGCTGCGTATCGGGAATTTCGTCGAGCTCTTCGACGAAGATCGCGCCCTTCGCCTTCAGCCCTTCGACGACATATTTGTTATGGACGATTTCGTGCCGCACATAGACCGGCGCCCCGTAAATGCGCAGCGCCTGTTCGACCGCATCGATGGCGCGCACCACGCCGGCGCAGAAGCCGCGCGGGGCGCAGAGAAGAATCTGCAGCTTGGGCTTGCTTGTCACCGGGGCCTCGCTTCCATGGGCCTCTGTAAGCACGGTCTCTGGCATTGAGGATGTCCATCAAACGATTGGGATTGCTGATCAATCCCGGGACGCGAAGCGACAGCGGCCGCATCGCAGCATTGTCGCTCTGCTTGTGGGCTGGGTGCCGCGCCCTGTCAAGAGATAGGCGGCGCGGCGGATTTTCCCAACCCTAACGCTTCTCTACGAAAAATTTGCGTAACAGGTCTGCCGCTTCGCTCTCCCGGATGTTCCCGTAATGGTCCGGTTCATGATGGCAGGTCGGCTGGGCGAAGAAGCGCGGCCCGTGCTCGACGGCGCCCCCCTTGGGATCGGGCGCGCCCCAATAGAGCCGGCGCAGGCGGGCGAAGGAGATCGCCGCCGCGCACATGGCGCAGGGCTCGAGCGTCACATAGAGGTCGCAGCCGACGAGCCGCTCCGAGCCCAACGCGTCGCAGGCGGCGCGGATCGCCAGAATCTCGGCATGCGCCGTCGGATCCCTCAATTCGAGCGTCCGGTTGCCGGCACGGGCCAGGATGAGGCCATCGCGCAGGACGATCGCGCCGACCGGCACTTCCCCGCGCGCACCCGCGGCGCGGGCCTCGTCCAAGGCCAAAGCCATGGCATCGATACGGGTGAGGATCGGCTCCATCCGGCGCTTGTCCGACAGATCAAACCACTTTGCAATTTCGGTCGCGCTATGCGCTGACATGAGCCAATGCTTGCAAAAAATTTCTGCAAGCATTATATGCTTGCACAGTAGTGGTGGAAGCATGGGGTTTTGACGTGGACGAAAAAGATCCGAAGAAGGCAGCAGCCGCCAAAGCGCGGGCTCGCTCGCTCACGAGCGGGCGTCGAAAAGAAATTGCTCAAAAAGCGGCCGAGGCGAGATGGTCAAAAGACATTCCCATAGCCGACTTCGAAGGCTCATTTAGAATCGGCCGAACCGAAATTTCTGCTGCGGTTCTCCGCGACGAAACGCGAATAATCACCCAAGCAACTTTTTTGCGGGCACTGGGCCGTTCGCGATCGCCGAAGGCCGGAACCGGCGTTTTGTCAACCGTCGACGAACTGCCATTTTTTTTGCAAGCGGAAGTCTTAAGGCCTTTTATAGACAACGAGTTAGTCGCGTCGACCAGACCGATTTTTTATCGGACAAAAAATGGCGGCAAAGGAGTTGGTTACAACGCGATTTCGCTGAAACGTGTTGCGGAAGTGTATCTGCAATTCAGGGACGCCTGTTTGAACAGCGAGGCTGGAAGGGTCCCTGCGCGATACGCGACGATGATTAAGGCGGCCGACCTTTTGATTCGCGGGTTGGCAGAAATCGGCATCGTGGCGCTCGTCGACGAAGCGACTGGTTATCAAGAGGTACGCCATCGTCATGCTCTTCAAGAAATTCTCGATGCGTTTTTGCTGAAGGAATTGGCGGCTTGGGCGAAGCGTTTTCCAGATGATTTCTATAAGGAGATTTTTCGCTTGAGAGGATGGGAGTGGCGTGGCCGCAAATTCAACCCCCCGCAAGCCGTGGCAGGCTATACTTTGGATTTCGTATGGGACCGGCTGGCGCCCGGTATACGGGAAGAACTTGAAAAGCGGATGCCCAAAACAGAAGCGGGCAGGAATAAGGGTAAGCTGCATCAGCTGTTAACTGAGGATATCGGGCACCCGGCATTAGCCCAGCATCTGCACGCCGTGATCGCGCTAATGCGGGCGTCAAAGAGTTGGGCGCAATTTAAGTTGATGCTTGATATGGCATTGCCGAAACGCGGGACGACGCTGCAATTGCCGTTCGTCGACGAAAAATAATCACGTCCTCCTGCGCTTGCGCGCGTGTCACGCCGCCTTGTGGTTGCCGTCTTGGGCGTGGAAGGAGCCGTTCGGTATAAATTCAGCGTGAACTTCCGCCGCGGTCTGCTATCAAGCGCCATGCGTCACAATCAAGACCGCCCCCGCCGCCCGAAGCGCATCGTTCCGCGTGCCGATGCCCCGACCGAAAAGAAAGGCGAACGCGTCGCGAAGGTGATCGCCCGCGCCGGGCTCTGCTCGCGCCGCGACGCGGAAGACTGGCTCGCGCAAGGCCGCGTTTCGCTCAACGGCGCGGTGCTGACATCGCCGGCGACGAATGTCGGGCCGGGCGACAAAATCGAGGTCGACGGCAAGCCTTTGGCGCAGCGTCAGCGCACGCGGCTCTTTCTCTTCCATAAGCCGCGCGGCCTCGTCACGACCAACAAGGACCCCGAAGGCCGGCAGACGATCTTCACCTATCTTGCCGCGCATCATCCCGACGCGCCGCGGCTCGTCAGCGTCGGCCGGCTCGATATCAACACCGAAGGCCTGCTGCTGCTGACCAATGACGGCGGCCTGGCGCGCGTGCTCGAATTGCCCTCGACCGGCTGGCTGCGCCGCTATCGCGTCCGCGCCAACGGCACGACGGATCAGGCGGTGCTCGACACGCTGAAAGGCGGCCTCACCCTCGACGGCATCCATTATGCCGGGATCGAGGCGACGCTCGACCGCGTGCAAGGCGCCAATGTGTGGCTGACGATGAGCCTGCGCGAGGGCAAGAATCGCGAGATCAAGCGCGTGCTCGAACATCTGGGCCTGGCGGTGAACCGGCTCATCCGCCTCTCCTTCGGGCCGTTCCAACTCGGCGATCTGAAAGACGGCGGCCTCGAGGAAGTGCGCAGCCGCGTGCTGCGCGATCAATTGGGCGAGGCCTTGCTGAAGGAATCGGGCGCCGATCTCGATGCGCCGATGAGCGTCGAGGCCGAGACG